>JAXIOF010000024.1 GCA_034190545.1 Candidatus Afararchaeum irisae
CGTCGTAGGTGTATCTCTCACCGGTTGTCGCTACGACCGCCTCGGCGTCGCCGTAATGTCGGCGCGCCCTGTCGAGGAAGTCGGTTACGAGAAGCTCTTTCTTCATACACCAAATATAATCCAAATAAAAGATATTAAGGCTTGTGTACTCCAACTTCGGGATGTGCTACACAGTTACTCCCACAGGCGCGACACGAACCATGCACGAGATTGTTTATCAATATTTAAGTTGTGTCCAAATTAGAATACTATGATTAATTACATGAACGACTGGATAGCAGTGGCGGCTATGGGCGTCGTGGTCTTAGCTATCCCCTTAGTGATGCAGGGGGTCAGCTACTTCCTACGTCCGACCGTTCCCGAAAAACAGAAATCGATTACGTACGAGAGCGGTGAGAGTCCTACGGGGGACACACGTATAGGCTTCAGCATACAGTACTACATGCTGGCGCTCCTGTTCGTCGTCTTCGACATAGAGACTGTTCTACTTTACCCGTGGGTCACAGTCTTCGCCGACAACCCCGGGACGTTCGTGCCAGCGTTCATCTTTATCGTCGTCCTCTTCGTGGGACTAGGATGGGCTTGGAAGAACGGAGCAATGGAATGGGTGAAACCAGATGTTAGACAACAGTAAGACACAGATAAGTGAGACACGCGAGGGAGAAGTCGACCCGAGGATGAACTCGAAGCTTCGGGAGATGTTCGGGTCTCTTCCCGTAGTCACGGCAAAGCTCGACGACATAATGAACTGGGCACGTGCTTCGAGCATGTTCCCGTTCCAGTTCGGAATAGCTTGCTGTTCGATAGAGATGATGCAGACGGTCGCCATAAAACACGACATGGACAGGTTCGGTGCGGGCGTCTTCAGGAACTCGCCGCGCGCCGCTGACCTCATGATCGTGCCGGGCACCATAAACGCGAAGCTCGCGCCGCGTGTGAAACGCCTCTACGAACAGATACCCGAGCCGAAGTTCGTCGTCTCAATGGGGTCGTGTACGATAGCGGGCGGTCCCTTCCAGGAGGGCTACAACGTAGTCAAGGGACTCGAACTCTTCGCTCCCGCCGACATACACGTACCGGGCTGTCCGCCGCGTCCCGAGGCTCTCCTCTACGGTGTGATGAAGATGCAGGAGAAGATAGCGAGAGGCGAGTCGTCGCCCGTCACGGTCAAGCCCTACGAGGTCAAGGAGCTTCAGGACTGGGACAGGGACGAACTCGCCGACTTCTTCGAGAGGGAGATAAACAAGGACGACCTCGTGATGAAGTACACACATTCGCCCGAAGTGAACGACGAGGCTGAGGCGACCATAGACACGGAGGAGAACCGAAGATGAGTCAGAAGATCGACAGACGGTACCAGGAGATACACGAGTCGATAGAGGACGAACTTCCCGACGCAGTCGCGGGTGTAGAGGAACACGGCAACGCTCCTGCGATAATCGCGAATCCGTCACGTGTCGACGAGGTCGTCGCTGCTCTCAAACAGAACGGCTACAACCATCTGTCGTCGGTCTCGGCGGTCGAGTACGACAACAGGTACGAGAGCGTCTACCACCTCAGACGTATCACCGACGACCCCGAGGACTTCGACGAGATAAACGTCGTCGCGATGGCAGACCCCGAAGACCCGACTGTCAAGACGGTCTCTCACGTCTTCAAGGGCGCGAACTGGCACGAGCGCGAGGCGTACGATCTCATGGGGATCGAGTACGAGGATCACCCCGACCTCAGACGTATACTCCTTCCCGAGACCTGGAAGGGACATCCTCTGAGAGACGAGTACGACATCGACCAGGTTCAGTACAACTCACTTGAGGAGTGGCAGAACCCCATAGAGGAGAGGTACGAGGTCGAACTCGAGGACGAGAGCCTCGACACTATGTTCATAAACATAGGTCCTCACCATCCCGCGACTCACGGCGTCCTCCATCTCAAGACCGTCTTAGACGGAGAGGTCGTCGTCGACGTCGACCCCGACATAGGCTACCTCCACAGATGCGAGGAGTACCTGTGTGAGAGGCTCAACTACAAGTACCAGATAATGCCTTATCCCGACAGATGGGACTACGTCTCGGCGGGTCTCCTCAACGAGATGGCGTACGCTCGCACGATAGAGGACATGGCGGAGATAGAGGTTCCCGAGTACGCTCAGGTTGTGAGGACGCTCGGAATGGAGCTCTCACGTATTGCGGCACATCTCCTCGCTGTCGGTACATACGCACTCGATGTCTACGGAGAGCTAAACGTCCTCTTCATGTACGCCTTCAAGGATCGTGAGATAATACAGGACATACTCGAAGACCTCACGGGACAGCGTCTGATGTTCAACTACTTCAGGCTCGGAGGAGTCGCCTACGACATACCCGAGCCGCGCGACGAGTGGTTCGGTCAGATACGTGACTACCTACGTGACCTTCCCGAGAAGCTCGACGAGTTCCACGCGATACTCGACGACAACGAGCTCTTCCAGAAGAGGACTGTCGACACCGGCATACTCGAACCCGAGGTCGCTAAGGAGTACGGCGTCACAGGTCCCGTCCTGAGAGGCAGCGGAGTCGGATACGACGTGAGAGAGGTCGACTCATACGCCTACTACGATGAACTCGACTGGGATGTCGTGACGTATAACGGCTGTGACAATATGTCGCGCGTCCTCACGCGTCTCGGAGAGGTCGAACAGAGTGCGCGTATCATAGAACAGTGCGTCGACATACTCGAAGACTGGGACGGCGAAAGAAAGATTAGGACTGAAGTTCCGCGCTCTGTCGAGCCGCCCGAGGACGCCGAGATGTACAGAGCCGTCGAGGGAGCGAAGGGTGAGCTCGGAATCTACATAGTCAGCGACGGGAGTGAGTCGCCCCACAGGTTCAAGATACGCGCCCCCGGATTCTCGAACCTCGCCGCATTCCACGAGATGGTTGAGGGCGAGTACCTCGCCGACATGGTTGCGAGTCTCGGAAGCCTCGACCTAGTCTTCGGGGAGGTGGACAGGTAATGCTCGCGTCTACTCCAATGGCGACCTTTACCGAGACAGTCGGATTCGGCGAGTCGGGTCCTCTCGCTCAGTTCGGCGTGGGTCTCGTGGTCGCGTTCATCTGGACATCTGTGATACTCACACTCCTCGGCTTCGGAGGGGTCTGGTTCAAGAGGAAATGGAACGCCGCCTTCGGTGACAGGGTCGCCGTCAACAGGGTAGGACCCTTCGGTCTCCTGATAATAGTTGCCGACTCGCTCAAGCTCTTGGCGAAGGAGGTTGTCGTACCCAACGACGTCGACAGGCTCGCCTACTGGGGAGCGCCTATACTCTCGACGTCGTCGATACTCCTCTCGTTCGTCTTCATTCCGTGGGGAAGCGGTCTCCAGATCTCTGACCCTCAGGCGGGTCTCGTACTCACATTCGGTCTCGCGAGCATACCCTCCCTCGGAGTCGTGATGGCGGGGTACGGATCGAACAACAAGTACTCCTTCCTCGGCTTCGAGAGGGAAGTCGCACAGGCTATCGCCTACGAGATACCCTTCGTGATCTCCGCCGCCGCTCTCGTCCCTCTCGTCGCGTTCTTCGGCGACGGAGCCCCGCTCCAGATGTCACAGATAGTCGCCGCACAGCAGGGTCCACTCTTCGGTGTCGAGGGTATTCCGCTGCCCAACTGGTTCATATTCGCTCAGCCTCTCGCGGCGGTGATCTTCTTCGTGGCGATGCTCGCCGAGGTCGCGCGTAACCCGTTCGACCTTCCCGAGGCAGCCTCGGAGCTAGTCGCGGGGTACCTCACCGAGTACGGGGGAGTCAACTTCACACTGATGTTCCTCACCGAGTTCGCGCATATGTTCCTCGGAGGAGCGATATTCACGACGCTCTTCCTCGGTGGTGGAGCCGGACCCGTGCTTCCCGCGGTACTCTGGTTCGTAATCAAGATGTTTGCTGTCTACGCAGTCATACAGTGGCTACGTGCGACGATACCGCGTGTACGTATAGACCAGCTTCTACAGATAGGATGGAAGCGTCTACTTGAACTCAGCTTCCTCAACCTTCTGTTCACGACAGGTATTATGTGGGTGACACTATGATGGGAGTACTCAAATCGTTAGGAGTCACAGCAAAGCACGCCATAAGAGGCGAGACATTCACGGTCGAGTACCCCGAGGAGTCGCCCGAGGTATCGCCGCGGTTCAGGGGCACACATAAGTTCAGCCTCTCGCGGTGTATCTCGTGTAGGATGTGTGAGGAGGTCTGTCCCAACAACACGATAGAGATAAAGACAGATCGGAAGAGGAACATAGAGGAGTACAACCTCAACCTCGGTCAGTGTATCTACTGCCGTCTGTGTGAGGAGGTCTGTCCCACAGACGCCATAATCCTGACACAGCACTTCGAGCTAAACGCTGGAATGAAGGCGGAGCTCGAGTACACGAAGGAGGATCTCATGGACGTGCCGTGGTACAAGGACACCGACCCGCTCGAAGCCAGGGAGCCCGACAGGGGTGGCTGGATAGGAACGAGCGAGGAAGAACAGCAGGAGATAGAGGAGCTTTACGGAGATTAAAAATGACAGGACTAGAGACAGCAGTCTTCGTTCTGTTCGCAGTCGTGACCGTAGGAGCGAGCCTAGGGGTCGTTCTCGTCGAGAACGTCTTCCACGAGGCACTTCTCCTCGGTCTCGCTCTCATGAGCGTGGCGGCACATTACATACTCCTTCAGGCGGAGTTCGTGGCGGCGATGCAGGTACTCGTCTACGTCGGAGGAGTCCTCATACTCATCATATTCGCGATCATGTTCATGAGAGGCAGACTCGAACCCAGCGGAGACCAACAAAAGGAGACAAGATAAGATGGAAAGAAAGAGACTAAGACTAATACCCGGGGCGATCGTGACGGCACTCTTCGTCATGATTTCGACCGTAGCTGTCGGAACCCCGTTCCCCGCACCGCGTCCCGTTACCGGAGACGTAACGTATATGATAGGAACAGTCCTGTTCGACGAGTTCCTCGCGGCGTTCGAGATAATAGATATGCTTCTCGTCGCCGCGCTCATAGGCGGTCTCTACCTCGCTAAGAGAGACAAGGGCGACGAGAGGGACGTCGGTGGAGCCGTCGAGAAGAAGCCGATGACAGAAGCAGACGAAGCACGTGAGAACATGGAGACCACAGCCACAGCCACAGCCAAGGAGGTGAAGCCGGATGGTGCCGAGTAGCTACTACATCGTCCTGAGCGCCGCGGTCTTCTGCATAGGCGTATACGGCGTTCTGACACGTACGAACGCGATAGTCATACTCATGTCGGTAGAGCTTATGCTCAACGCGGGCAACCTAAACCTCGTGGCTTTCTCGGCACAGGTCGGCAACCTTCAGGGACAGGTATTTTCGCTGTTCGTGATGGCACTCGCCGCGGCGGAGGTCGCCGTAGGACTCGGAATATTCATAACTATGTACCGTGAGTTCGGAACAGTCGAAGTAACTAAACCCAGCTTCATGAGGTGGTAAGAGATGGCGATGATAGACTACGCTTGGCTCGTGCCGGTCATACCCTTCGTGTCGTTCGTGTTGATCTTCCTCGGAATGGTGCCGGGATACGTAGGAAAGTACAGCGACGGTAAGAGAGGAATAGGCGGCGGAGCCAGTACCGTAGTCGGAACCCTCGGAGTGGCTCTGTCGCTCGGTCTCAGCCTCCTGATATTCGCAGAGACCTTCGGGGGGCACGGGGAAGCCCACGTCGTCAAGCAGATGACGTGGACGGCGGCTTCGTCGGTAAGCCTCAGCTTCGGTATACTCGTCGACCCTCTGAGCGCGCTCATGATCGTGATAGTCACGACGGTGAGCTTCCTCGTCCACGTCTTCTCGAAGGGATACATGAATGACGAGG
The DNA here is from genome assembly GCA_034190545.1 of Candidatus Afararchaeum irisae. Classification (NCBI taxonomy): domain Archaea; kingdom Methanobacteriati; phylum Methanobacteriota; class Halobacteria; order Halorutilales; family Halorutilaceae; genus Afararchaeum (SeqCode); species Afararchaeum irisae (SeqCode). Next base: position 5,858 of record JAXIOF010000024.1, read on the forward strand.
GCGAGACCGGACTCCCGAGGTACTACGCCGAGCTCTCGCTCTTCACGGCGAGCATGCTCGGGTTCGCTCTCGCAGACGGACTCCTGATGGCGTTCGTCTTCTTCGAACTCGTCGGACTGTGTTCGTACCTCCTCATAGGATTCTGGTTCGACCGTCCGAGTGCGGCGAGCGCGGCGAAGAAGGCGTTCCTCGTCACGAGGTTCGGTGACTACTTCTTCCTTGTAGGAGTCGTCGGTGTCTTCGCAGCATTCGGCAACTTCGGCTTCACGGGTGAGAACTCGTTCCCGTCGACCGCAGCGACGATGATAGACGAGGGAGAAGCGATACTCGGACTCGCACCTGAGACGGGGGTCACGGTACTCGGGCTCCTCGTCTTAGGCGGTGTGATAGGCAAGAGTGCCCAGTTCCCTCTACATACATGGCTACCTGACGCGATGGAGGGTCCCACGACGGTCTCGGCGCTCATACACGCTGCGACGATGGTCGCCGCGGGTGTCTATCTCGTCGCGCGTCTCTTCCCACTCTACGCCCTCTCGTCGACCGCTCTCCTCGTGATAGCGATCGTCGGAGGAATCACGGCTCTCTACTCGGCGACTATCGCAGTCGTCGCAGACGACATAAAACGCGTACTCGCCTACTCGACTATATCCCAGTACGGATACATGATGATCGCTCTCGGCGCGGGAGGATACACCGCGGGGGTCTTCCATCTCATGAACCACGCCTTCTTCAAGGCGCTCCTCTTCCTCGGCGCGGGAAGCGTCATAATTGCCAACCACCACATAATGGACATGTGGGAGTACGGCGGTCTGAGGAAGAAGATGCCCGTGACCTACTACACATTCTTAGCGGGAGCGTTCGCTCTCGCGGGAATCGTGCCGTTCTCGGGATTCTGGAGTAAGGACGAGGTACTCGCAGTCGCCTTCAAGAACGCCGCGAACGAACCTCTCCTCTGGATACCCTTCGGAATGGGAATGGTCGCTGTACTCTTCACGGGGTACTACACCTTCCGGATGGTCGCACTCACCTTCCACGGCTCGCCGAGGTCGGAGCACTCTGAACACGCTTCCGAGAACTCCGCCGCGGTCAAGATACCCCTGATAGTTCTCGGTGTTCTCGCGACAGTCGTGGGATTCGTCAACGCAGCGCCGATAGGGATTCATCAGCTAGAACATTTCCTCCACTCGGGAAGTCTCAGGATGATTGCGGCGGAGAACGTCGGATACGTCGAGGAGTTCGAGGTCAGCTATGCTGTCACGGGACTCTCACTCGGTCTCGCTCTCATAGGAGCGTACCTCGGCTTCTCGGGGTACGCCGAGTCGCCGACGAGGAGGAAGGAAAGCTGGGGATTCACCCCTGTCCTCGAAAAGGGCTACTACGTCAACGACTTCCAGCTCTGGATCGCTGAGGGATTCACGCTTCCTCTCACGAAGTACCTCAACTCGTTCGACCTCGGCGTAGTCGACGGTGTCGTCAACGCAGTCTCGTCGACATCGAAGGGAAGTGGTGACGCGATGAGACGTATACAGACCGGGGTCGTGAGTAACTACGCCGCAGTGATCAGCTTCGGACTTGCGACGTTACTTCTCATAATCGGACTCTACGGAGGGTGGTTCTAATGAAGATAACAGCACTCATAGCCGTACCGATGGTAGCAGCACTCGTCACCCTCTTCATTAAGGGTGACAAGTCGAAGTACTTCGCCTTCGTGGCGTCTCTCGCACCTCTCGGGGTCAGTCTCTACATCTGGTCGCTCTTCGACTCGTCGGGAGGAAACGCTCTCCTCGACTCGGGAGCCGTCCAGTTCGAGGAAGCGGTACACTGGATCACTCTCGGAGGCTACGACGTCCAGTACCTCGTGGGTCTCGACGGAGTCAGCATGCCCTTAGTCGTACTCACGACGTTCCTCGCGAGCCTCGCGATACTCTCGGCGTGGCAGTCGATAGACGAGAGACAGAACGAGTTCTACGCCCTCGTCCTCCTACTCGAAGGTGGTCTCATAGGCGTCTTCACCGCACTCGACTTCCTAGTCTTCTACGTCTTCTGGGAAGCCGTACTCGTCCCGATGTACTTCCTCATAGCAGTCTGGGGAGGCGAGGACAGGAAGTACGCCGCGATGAAGTTCTTCGTCTACACCAACACCGCGTCTCTTGTGATGTTCATAGGAGTCTTCGCGCTGATCTTCAACTCGGGAATCGAGAGCCTCAGCCTGGTCGCTCTGACACACGCTATCCAGTCGGGCGGTCTCACAGGCGCGTGGGGAATACCCGCCGACATTCTCGCACTCATGGCGTTTGTCGCCCTCTTCATAGGATTCGCCGTCAAGGTTCATCTCGTTCCGTTCCACACATGGGCACCCGACGCCTACGTTCAGGCACCGACCCCCGTTAGTGTCCTACTCGCGGGTGTACTCCTCAAGATGGGTACTTACGCACTACTGAGGTTCAACTTCACTATGCTCTCCGACGTCGCCGCGGGACTCACCGCTGAGATCGCGGTCGTCGGCGCAGTCAGTGTCATCTACGGCGCGCTCTTAGCGATGGCACAGACTGACCTCAAGAGGATAGTCGCTTACTCGTCGATATCGAGCATGGGGTACGTCATAGTCGGCTTAGCGGCGTACACCGAGTACTCCGTCGGAGGCGCGACCTTCCAGATGATCTCACACGGTCTCATAAGCGGTCTCCTCTTCATGGTAGTCGGAGTCGTATACCACAAGCTCCACACGCGTGACGTACACGAGATCTCCGGCTTAGCCCACAGGATGCCCGTCGTGACGACAGTCTTCGTCGCGGCGGCTTTCGGATACATGGGACTCCCCGGTATGTCGGGATTCGCCGCCGAGATCTTCGTCTTCCTCGGATCGATGGGATCGTTCGAGGGATCAAGGATTATAGTCCCGGTAGCGATGTTTGGGGTCGTTATAGTCGCGGGATACCTTCTCTTCGCGATGCAGAGAACCCTCTTCGGCGAGTACGACGCTCCCGACGAGTATAAGGACGGACTCACCGACGCCTCGGTCGCCGAGACAGTTCCTCTCGTCCTTCTCGTACTCGTGATAATCGCGCTCGGGGTACAGCCCGACATCGCTTTCGAAATGATACAGAGGTCGACGAGTGCAGTAGTCGAGCTCACCGCAGGAGGTGTGTAGAATGAGACATAGCAGATACCAAGACAGAAACCAAGGTCGAGGTCGAGTTCAAACCATGAAGTCAGACGAGAGCCAGATGAGGTGGTCGACGTGGTAAGCCTCGAAGCCGTGTCGCCCGAACTCGCTGTGGGAGGTGTCGCGCTTCTCATACTCCTCGTCGACAGTTTCACACAGTCGAAACACGGACGTATCGCGGGAGTCCTCGGCTTCTTAGGAGTTACGGGAGGCTTCGGACTCAGCCTCTACGTCTACGGAAGCGGAGTGAGAGCCGACTCAGTCGCAGGTATGCTGATAGTCGACGAGTTTTCGCTCTTCTTCAACTTAGCCGTCCTGATAGTCTCGGCTCTTGTGATCGTAGCGAGCTTCGAGTACCTGAGCGAGTTCGCCCCCGAGACGAAGAACAACACGACAGAGTACGTCGTCCTCGTACTACTCGCGACACTCGGAATGATGCTGATGGGTAGCTCGCGGTCTCTCGTGACTGCCTTCATATCGCTTGAGATGACATCGCTCGCGTCGTACGCACTCGTGGGATTCACGAAGAAGAAGAAGGCGAGTATCGAGGGTGCTATGAAGTACCTCATACTCGGAGGTCTTTCGAGCTCTATACTCCTCTACGGAATCTCACTCGTCTACGGAGTCACGGGAACCTTCGACCTCTTCGAACTCGGAACGATGGACTCCCCCGTCGCACTTGTCGGCGTCGGAGCCCTCTTCATACTCGCGGGATTCGCGTTCAAGGTCGCCGCAGTTCCGTTCCAGGTCTGGGCACCCGACGCCTACACCGGAGCACCGACTCCGATAGCGGGCTTCATATCGAGCGCGTCTAAGATAGCGGGCTTCGTCGTCCTCTTCCGTGTATTCACAGTCGCCTTCGCGACACGCGTCGACTGGGTGCTCGCTGTACAGATACTCGCAGTCGTGACGATGACGTTCGGCAACTTCGCCGCCGCGGCACAGTCGAGCGTCAAGAGGATGCTCGCCTACTCGTCGATAGGACACGCCGGCTACGCTCTGATAGCCCTCGCTGTCTTCTCGTCGTCGGGTAACCAGGCATTCGCACTCGGAGCCGCGATGAGCCATCTCTTCGTCTACGGTCTTATGAACACGGGAGCCTTCCTAGTCGTCGGACTCGTAGACGACTACTGGGGATTCGGATACGAGTTCGAGGACTACGCCGGGGTCGGAAGACAGGTTCCCGTCATAGGGGTCGCGATGGCGATATTCATGTTCTCGCTCGCGGGTCTTCCGACGGGAGCCGGCTTCGTCTCGAAGCTCGCGGTCTTCGCGAGTGCTGTCGAGTCGGGATACTGGTGGCTCGCACTTGTGGGCTCGGTAAATTCGGCACTCAGCCTCTACTACTACACGAGAGTCCTCAGGTATATGTGGGTCGAGGACTCGTCGAGTGAGTCGCCCGAGATAACTAAGAAGCCTCTCGGCATCTACGCCGCCATAATATTCGCCGCCGCGGCTACATTCGCCCTGATGTTCGGCTTCGAGCCGGTTCTACAGACCGCGACAGACGCCGCTAGTCAGCTTCTATCTCTGTCGGTATGAGGATAGAGGACGAGGTCGAGAGGATTCCGACGCCCTCGACGTCTTCTAACGTCTACTCAGTCGACGGTGTCTTAGTTGACGTCGGAACCGACGTATCGGCTCTTCCCGACGCTGACGAGGTCTACATAACACACGCCCACGCCGACCACGTAGGCTGTCTTCCCGAGTACGTCGACGAGACCGACGCGGAGTTCCACATACATCCGAAGGCGTGGGATACTCTCGTTGAAGACGACGAGTACGCGCGTCTCAATTCCTGCTTCGTCAACGACGGCGACACAGTCTACTTCGGCGAGTACGCCTTCGAAGTTCTCCACACACCTGGACACTCACCCGGAAGCGTCTCGTACTACTCTGAGGACGAAAAGACTCTCTTCGCGGGCGACGTCGTCTTCGGAAACGGAAGTCCGGGACGTACCGACATGCCGGGGGGCGACTCCAAACAGCTTAGAAGATCGCTCGAACGTCTCAAGAACCTCGAAGTCGACCATCTATATCCCGGACACTCCGACCCGAGTCACACAGACGTCGAAGGCAAGATACACGTCGCCGCGAGTCTTGTCTGAGTATATGAGTCCGAAGGACGACACACAAGGCGGCATTTATACTCTCGTTCTCCGTCTCGAAGACGACACGGCTATAGAGGTAGGAGCACTCGGCGAGATAGAGTTCGAGTCGGGACTCTACGCCTACACAGGCAGCGCGCTAGGAAGAGGTGGTTTCAGCCGTGTGGAGAGACACAGGGACGTCTCCGAGGGCGAAAACGACACGAGGAGATGGCACATAGACTACCTCAACGGCGACGCGAGGACTAGTATCGTCGAGGTCGTCAAGTCTCCGGGAGTCGAAGAGGAGTGTGAGATAAGCCGACGTATCGAAGGCGAGAGGATCGGTTCCTTCGGAGCGTCTGACTCCGAATGTGACTCACATCTCGTCTACTCCGAGGAGGAGACAGACGAGTTCCTCGAAACCGTACGTGAAGCTCATACCTCAGTTTCTGGGGATACATAAAACCATACTCGGACTCAGTATGCCTCAGTCTCGACTCCGTCGAATACTCCGAAGTCGGAACTGTTACGTGTGACTACTGGTGCGTTTAGCGACCTTGCGACACCTGCTATCAGAATATCCGCTGCCAGATCCGGATCGTAGTCATCTGAGCTTCGCAACTCGGCTTCTATACGTGCCGCTTCAAGGGCGTGGGACTCCGTAAATGGCTCGACCTCTAACCACCTAAAGTCGGAGAGTACTTCGTCTACACCGGGTGTTGGAGTCTCGACGAGAATCTTACCCACGGCTATCTCCTTCAGATTTACTGACGAAGTAACTAACACGTCGTTTGTCTCCTCAGACTCCTCCAAGAAACGCGCGACGCCTTCGTCCCCACGCTGGTGATCTACGAGAAAGGTCGTGTCAAGAAGTTTCATCAACCGTCCTCTGCTGCCTCTCCGCTTCCGAGATGGAGAGATCCTCCCTCTGTTCCTCGACTATCTCACGTAGTTCATCGCCGCTGTCTTCGAGCTTACCGAAGGATCTTCTCCAGTCTGACTGTGAACTCTCGACAAGTCGGTCTATAGTGTCGCTGAAACTCTCGCCTTCGCGTTTCTCAGAGACGAGACGCTCGTAGACATCTTCTCTGACACCTATCGTCTTAGTCGGCATCATGATCTGTTTGTATACACAGACACAAAAACTTCGGGGTGGAGTACTCGAACTGAGCTTCGGTTGTGACATCTTTACTTTATACATACTCAGACCGGAAGTCTTCCCAGACCCCGCGAGCCGTAGACCGGAGATGGTGACTCACGACGAGCTCCAAGCCGCCGTAGACGGCTCCGCCGACGACGAGGTAACCGACGACATCGATCCAGCTCGATACTCCGAATACTTCCTTCGCCCCGTAGACTACGACAGCCATCACGGCTCCTGAGACCAGTTGCTTGAGGAAGGGAACGGTCACGACGAAGTCGGTGTCTGTAATCTGACGTACTTGTCTGACCGTCAGAAGGTAGGTGACGCCTGACGTGACCGCAGTAGCTATGACTATACCCGAAGCTCCGACCACGAACCAGAGACCCACGCCGAGTACGACGTTGAGAAAGAACGAGACTACGGATATTCTGAAGCCTATGTCGGGTCGGTCTAATCCCGTTATAACCGACCGGAACGACGAGGTCTGGGTCTTGATGAGACGGTGGAGTGCGAGCCCGACGACGAAGACACCCGCGCCGGAGTACTCGCCACTGAAGACTGTGACTGCGAGCTCCTCACCTATCACGAGGCTTCCAAAGAAGATGGGTACGCTGAGGAGACTGCCGTACGACAGCGAGTTCCAGAGGTCGTCCTTCCAGTCTTCGTCGCGCGATTCGAGGTTCGAGACACGTCCTATGAGACCTGTGCCGATCACGCTAGAGATGAAGACCGCGGGCATAGTGATCTTGAGTCCGACCTGGTACTTTCCCGCCACAGACGCCGTGGCGAGCCAGCCGAGTAGGACTGTGTCCATCCGTGAGAGTGCGGTTCCGACGAAGCCGCTCGGTATCGACCATCTGGCGTACTCGGCTATCGACCGGATCGATTTCCACGACGGTACCGAGGGACGTACACCGACCCAGCGTACGAGAACCGGAAGGACGAGGACGGGACCGATTACGGTTCCTCCGACCATTCCCCAGACCCCGAGTCCGAGGAGAACCAGGAGTATCTTTCCTACGATCTGTATCAGAGTGCTCAAAGACCCGCTCCAGACTGACAGCGAGAAGTTCTTTCTCCCCGAGAGAAACGTGTTGAGCGCCCAGTACGACGAGGTCGCGGTGAAGAGAAGAGGAACAGCGACCGGAATAACCGGGTTCTGAGTCATCAGACTTA
>JAXIOF010000025.1 GCA_034190545.1 Candidatus Afararchaeum irisae
TAAGACGTAGTCGTCGTCGCTGTCCTGCTTGTCTCTGAGCTCCTCTACGGTTATCTTGTCTGCCATAGTCGTGTGTATCTACTACACGTTCGGGTTTATACGTTCTCTAAGCCCAAAATATGTTTAGTACTTCTGAGAAACGCTGAAGCTCCAACATTTATTGCCGCAACTACTTAGCACTTACTCTAGACATATGAACCCCATAGAGTATTATAACTCAGCCCGTATATTTAGCCATGTCCTCAGACTCAAGCCCTAACACCGGCTCCGAAGCCGACACTTCTCCGAGTATCGCGGAGAGGCTCCGCGAACTCCCGCCTAGCTCGAAGTTCATATACAAGACACTTGAGAGATGCGGACGGATGACTCAGAAGAAGATATCCGAGGAGACACTTCTCTCGACACGTACGACAAGGTACGGTCTCAAACGTCTCGAGGAGGAGGGCTTCGTCGATACGAGTCCCGCCGTCCACGACGCGAGACAGACGTGTTACGAGCTCTCCGACGAGGCTCTCGGAAAGGAGTCGGAGTACGCAAACGACGTCCTCGTAGAGGCTGACTGGGTGAAGGATCGTCTCGAGGAGTTCGCCACAGACGATCCGTCTATGCGTCTCGTTGAGGTCGACTCGAAGAGGGAGACCTACGATGACTGGCACATACCAGGTGCGACGAGGATGACGTGGGAGGAGGACATCGCGGGACAGAACTGCAGGGGTATCCCAGACAAGAAGTCGTACGAGGAGATAATGGGCGAGAAAGGCATCACCGAGGACTCGACTGTTGTTCTCTACGGCAACCAGTGGAACTGGTTCGCTGCGTACGCCTACTGGATGATGACCTACTACGGACACGACGAAGTCTACCTCATGAACGGCGGCAAGAACTACTGGGACGAGGGATGTTACGACCAGACGTGTGACACCCCCGACTTCACTCAGCGCGACTACGACGCGGGACAGACCTTAGAACAGATACGCGCTTACAGAGACGACGTAAAGGCGGCTCTCAGACAGGACACCAAGATACTCGACGTCAGGAGTCCGTCGGAGTTCAGAGGTGAGGGCCTCGCGCCGCCGGGAGAGGTTCCTCAGGTCGAGGTCGGTGGACATATTCCGAGTGCCGAGGCTTTCCACTGATCGAAGACGATAGACGACGACGGTAGGTTCAAGAGCCGCGACGAACTCAAGTCGCTATTCGAGGACCGCGGTATCACACCCGACAGGGACGTTATCGTCTACTGTAGCATAGGCGAGAGATCGTCGCTCGTCTGGTTCGTCCTCTCGGAGCTACTCGGCTACGGCATGGTCGCCAACTACGACGGCTCTTGGATGGAGTGGGGAAATCTAGTCGACGTGCCCGTCGAGAAATAGTATAGTCAATTATTGCTTCTTTCATACTGAGAAATGTCCACACACCAAATCTTGGCTCTTAGGAAGTCGTTAAGCGTCTACGGATGCTACTACAAGAGTAGGAGGTAACCCATAATGGACCCAGTATTCGCAAGCCGTCTTCAGTTCGCGCTGACGACGGTCGTACACATAATCTTCCCCGTGATGTCGATGGGACTCGGTCCGTTCCTCGTCTACTTCACGTGGAAGAGCATGAGATCCGACGACGGAGTCTATGAGCAACTCCGCGACTTCTGGACGAAGATATTCGCGGTGAGCTTCGTCGTCGGTACTGTAACAGGAATAGTCCTTGAGTTCGAGTTTGGAACCAACTTTGCTGCGTTCTCGAAGTCGGTCGGAGAGCTCTTCGGAGGACCTCTCGCGGTCGAGGGCATGATGGCATTCATGCTCGAAGCTACATTCCTCGGAATCTTCCTCTTCGGCAAGGAGAAGGTCTCCGAGAAGTTCCATTTCTTCTCGGGCGTGATGGTCGCCCTCGGCTCGTGGCTCTCCGCTCTCTGGATACTCGTCGCCAACTCGTGGATGCAGACACCGAGGGGATACGAGGTGGTTATGAAAAGCGGACAGCCCATAATCACACTCGTCGACCCGATAGCTGCGTACGCCAACCCGAGGTTCCCGTGGTTGTACACACATATGCAGAGTGCCGCCGTCCTCTCGGTCGCCGTCTTCATGGCGGGTGTCGCCGCCTACCACATCTGGACTAACCGAGACTCACGTTTCTGGAGGAAGACTCTCAAGATAGCTCTCCTAGTCATGGTTCTCGTCGCTCCGTTTCAGGTCATCCACGGAGACGCATACGGACGCCACGTAGTCGAGACACAGCCACAGAAGTTCGCGGCGATGGAGGCTGTCTGGGAGACCGAGTCGTACGTCCCCGAGTACCTCTTCGCTGTCCCCACGAGCCTCGACCAGCTTACCAATCCGCGCGCTAAGGAGCTATTCGGTATAGGAATACCCGGAGGAGCCTCGTGGCTAGCGAGCGGGGGAGATCCGACCGCCGAGATACGTGGTCTCAACTCGTTCGAGACCGAGGCACCCCCCGTAGCTATAGTCTTCTGGGCGTTCAGGATCATGGTAGGGATAGGAACGTGGTTCATACTCCTCGCGTTCTGGGGAGCCTACAGATGGTGGAAGGGCGAGCTCTTCGAGGACGACCTACTCCACAAGGCGATGGTAGCCTCGGCACCTCTCGGAATAATAGCGGTCGAGATGGGATGGATAGTCACAGAGGTCGGGAGACAGCCCTGGGTCATACAGGGAGTCATGAAGACACAGGACGCCGTCTCACCCACGCTTACTTCAGGCGATGCAGTTCTAACGCTCACGGGCTTCGTCCTCGGATACGCAGCGATACTCGGCGTCTACTCGTACGTCGTCTACAGGATCATACGTGAGGGTCCTCCCGAGATCGACGAGTCGGACCAAGAGGGCAGGAGAGGAACAGACGCAGGCACCGACACCGACAAGGACACAGACAGAGACAGAGACACGCCCTACGGCGTCCCGAGTGACGACTAAAAGACAACAATGATACTCACACTAAGCACACACCACGTACTCGGACTCCCGCTCCAGGAGATCTGGTTCGGTCTGATCTTCTTCATACTCGGGATGTTCGTCTTCCTCGACGGCTTCGACTTCGGAGCGGGGATCATATTCGCCTTCGAGGATCACGAGGCACAGGAGAAGATACTCGCCGCAATAGGACCCTTCTGGGACGGAAACGAGGTCTGGCTCGTCGTCTTCGGAGGAGCCCTCTTCGCTGCTTTCCCCGGGGTCTACGCCAACCTCTTCAGCCGGAACTACCTCCTTATGTTCGCCATTCTCGGCTCTCTCATAATACGAGGGCTCGCACCCGAGTTCTACGAACAGAGACACGACGAGACGTGGCAGAAGTGGTGGGGACGTGCCTTCATATTCGGAAGCACGGCGTCGCCCTTCTTCCTCGGAGCCTTCACCTCTAACTGGCTCCTCGGCGCGACGAGTATAGTCAACCTCCCCGCAGTAGTCGTCGGAGCCGTCCTCGTCGCACTCACGGTTCTCGACGGCGCGGCTTTCCTCAGCGTCAAGACCGACATAGACGTCTCGAAGCACGGCGTCAGATCAGCGGTGGCGTACCTCGGTCTCCTAGTCGCGGGTCTCGGATACATATACGTCTTCTACCCCGGAATCAGGGAGTCGCTAGTCTCCCCCTTACCCCTTGGACTCGTCGGACTCAGTCTCGGTCTGACGGTCGTCTACGTCTACTCTATAAGCAGAAAGAGGAACTACGTCGCATTCGCGTCGGCGGCGGGACTCGCCTTCGGACTCGTCGCCTACGTCGCCGCGGTGATGTTCCCCCTCGTCGACCCGGCGACCGGACTCAGATACGACGAGGCTATAGTCTCGACGCTTCCGCTCAACCTGATGACTATAGGCTCGGCTATACTCATGCCCCTCATCTTCGTCTACTTCGGAATACTCTATACCACGATGTGGGGTAAGATAGAGTCCGCCGAGGGATACTGAAGGATAAAAGAAACAGACCTACGCGGCTCTTCTTCTTTCTGTGTACTATATCTTCATGTCCTGAAGACGCTGAGTCATGTCGTCGATCTTGTCGTCGAGAGACTCTATGAACTCCTCAGTGTCCTCCGTGGTTATAGCGCCCTGTGACGACGGCTCTATGAGGTTCTCCTCCTCAAGGACACGGAGCGAATAACGTATCTTGTGGTGAGGATACCCCGTCTCGTCGCTCAGCTTTACTATCCCTATCGGAGCGTTCTCGCTGACCATCTTGAGGACGGTCAGGTGGCGTTCCAGCATATCGACTTCCTTCTCTAGACGGTCAATCATACTTGATCTGTCAGTTATACGGCTTTAACTTTTAAGATAGAGCTATACCGTATCTCTTGTGTCTATCTATACCACGCGGCTTTGTGGTTAAAAAAGTTTGCCTGACGCCGGCAGAAACCGCTGGCTTAATCCTCCTAAGCGACGTAGCCGAGTTGACGGCGATGACGACGCGTTACCCCCACTGAGCCCAAGTGTGAATGAAAACCCAAACCGAGCCGTCTTGTGTTCTACTATCTCTACTTTCTCTTCACTCCTTGATGTACTCTTCCCTGAGGTAGTCGCCTATGACGTCGACGACATCGAGGCTCTCGACCTCGGCGTCGACTCCCAAGAGACCCGACAGACTCGGATTCGTTCTGCCCTCGTCTCCCGAGATAAGCTCCTTTATGTAGAGACCTCCCGCGCCGTGTACCTCGACTGTCGCGGTCGTCTCGTCTTCGGTCTCACCTTCGGCGTCGTAGACCTCGCGGCTCCGCACCTTGTCAGCGCGTCTATGTGAGACCCTGTCGGGTGTTCTCTGTTCTATCTCCCCCTCTATCTCAGTCAGGGCGTCGTCGAGTTCGTCGTCGGTGACCTCCTCGGAGAAGACGACCTTCGCGCGGTACCTCTTCGACGAGTCGAGGCTCTTGACCCTCTCGACGGTGTCGCGCGTCACGAAATGGAGATCCTCGACCTCGACCTTACCCGTCTCGTTGACCTTCTGACGTATCTCGTCTAAGCCGGGGCGTCTCACTCGGGGCTCCTTGACCTCGGCTACGAAGGGTCTTCCCGAACCGAGCATCTTCGCGTCGACGTCTTCCCTCCCTGCTCCGTGGAAGACCATCTCATCGCCCTCGGTCGCCTCTATCACGTGGGGACGTATTATCTCCTCGACGCTCCCGTCGTACATATATCCCGTGCCGTCACATCTCTCACAGCCTCTTCCTCCACAGTCACGACAGGGCCATTCAGTCTGGGGAATTCCCCGTTCGAGCTTCCTGTACCTGCCGTAGATGAAGACCGGGTTTATCTGAACCTCGACCTCGTCCTCCTGGAGGCTGAGTATGCCGACGACATCGGGACGTTCGAACTCGACGTCCTTTCCGACCTTCTCACCGACCCTCTTTCCGACCTCGCGGTTGTAGTCGTGTCTGAAGCTCTTGGCGTTGTCGTCGCCACAGATACTGTCGAGGAGGCTCTCGTTTTCTTCTACGAGCGGCGGCGTACGTGTGCCGACTAAGAAGCTGTCGAAGTCGTATCCCTCTAAGCTCTCGACAACTCTCTCCGCCCAGTCGTCGAGACGTGTGAACGCGCCGTCACAGACCCAGCAGTCGTCGCTGGCTGAGTCCTCGAACTCGTCGTCGTCTTCGAGAGCGACGGCGGTTCTGACAGCCTTACCTCGCTCACGGTTCGACAGACCGTACGACAGAGTCGCAAACCTCCTCCCGAGACAGTAGTCACAGACGTCGCCCTCGTCGAGGACGCATCTGGCTTCTTCGAGTACGTCGTTCATGTTCCAAGTACGTCTCTTTGCCGTATGAGCGTAGTGGTACGTTCCGACTACCGAAAGAAAGGGATTAAGGAACTCGAAGACTGAGTCAGCCTAATGGCAGCCAAAGCCCACGAAAAGAGAGAGGCACACATACGCGGCGTCAAGGTCACCGCACTCTCATCCGTCTTCGGCATTCTTGCCGCAGCCGTCTCTTGGTTCGTGACTACCTCGATGGGGCTCGGCGACATCTGGGGTCTCTACCTCCTCGTCGGAGCCGTAGGTGCCCAGAAACCCCTTCTGCCGTACCTCGGAAAGGAAGAGATGGACACAAAGGACTGGCTCTACGTAGGCTTCATGACATTCGACCTCTGGTTCATATCGTGGACGCTCCTTCTCACGGGCTGAACTAAAGATACTGGGACAACGACAACACGACACCCACGACCGACGCGGCTACGAGAGCCGTGTCGCCTCTTCTCCAGCCGAGGCTTCTCAGACTGGTTCTGTCCTCCGAGTAGGCGCGCGACGACATCGCAAGAGCGAGAGTGTCGGCTCTCTCAACCATACGTGTCACGAGAGGAACCGAGAGCGACCTGACTCTCTCTGTCCATCCTCTCCGGTATCCGAGACGAGCCCTGTGTGCCTCCCTGACCTCACGTGTCTCGTCGAAGACTACGGGGACGAAACGCGCCGCGACCTCAACCATCGCTCCCCAGTCGGTCTCGTTCACGAAAGGCACGTGTCTCAGGAAAGCCTCGACCGCGAGACGTGTCTCAGTCGGCGGCGTCGTGTACGAGACGATGTATGCGAGACCGAGAACCACCCCGAAACGCGCGCTCGCGACCCCGCCGTCTATGAGTCCAGACGTCGCGAATCCCGTCGTGTACCATCTCCCGAGGCTTCCGACAGCCATTATAGGAAGAGCTATCCAGATGTCTTTGAGAAGCTCGGAGGGTCTGAGACGTGCCAGAAGACCTCCCATGACGACTCCGGCGACTCCGAGAACAAGACCCTCGACCGATGCCATGACACCGACCGAGACGAGGGTCAGACTCAAGAGCTTCGACCGAGCGTCGAGTCGGTGGAGAGGTGTCTCGTCGTCGGAGTATCTCGGCTTCACATTAGATCGAGAACCTCCTTCGGCTGTGCTCCTTCGACTTCCTCGGCGTCGACTCCCGCGCGTCTCAGAAGCCTCACTGCGTAGGGCTCGGGAACACCGTACTCCTCGACTCCCGAGAGAACTGTCTCTAAAGGATCGCCGTCCTCGACTACCTCGCCGTCTTCGACTACTACCATCCTGTCAGCTGCCCCCGACTCTAAGAACTCGTCCGTAGAGTGGGTCGCGACTAAGACTGTCATACCCTTCCGTTTGAGCGATTCGAGGGCTTCGAGGACGTCTTCGACACCCTCGGAGTCGAGACCCGCGAGAGGCTCGTCGAGGACGACGACACGTGGCTCCATGGCTAAGACGCCCGCGACGGCGACGCGTCTGACTTCGCCTCCCGAGAGTGTCCTCGGATACCTGTCAGAAAGATGGCGTATGCCGAGGTCTGAGAGGGCTTCGTCGACTCGTCTTCTTATCTCGTCGTCTCCGAGACCCAGATTCTCGGGACCGAAGGCGACCTCGTCTTCGACTGTCTCTCCGACTATCTGTGACCTCGCGTCCTGGAAGACCATACCGACGGTCGTCCTTGCGTGGGTCTTGTTCTCGTGTGCGACCTTCCCGTCTATCCTGACCTCGCCCTCGTCGGGTTCGAGAAGTGCGTTGAGATGGCGCAGAAGCGTCGTCTTGCCGCTTCCGTTTCTTCCACAGACGAGGACGAACTCGCCCTCTTCGACCGAGAGACTCACACCACTCACGGCTGCGTCGCCGTCGTCTTCGTATCTGTGGACGAGACCGTCGATCTCTACTATGCTCATGCTCATGCCGACGACGATATGACGCCTGCCTCTCCCTTCGATCTCACCGTGTGGACACCGAGTCCGACGAGTCCGAGACCCATTATTCCGACGAGATAGACACCGTAGCCCACGCTCGCGCTCGCGGTAGCTCCTAACTCCCACGACGACACAGCCGAGTAAGACACCGCCGTGAGTAGAACGCTCGCAACCCCTACGGAGGCGTATACTACGGCTGTGTAGATCTCCTTTCTCTCCAGCCATCTCAGACCTGCGAAAGCAGTCGTGAGTACTACGACACCGAGAACCATCGCTGTGACTCCGTAGAGCTGTAACGACGGCACCCCTGTCACGACCGCCTCGGCTTCTTCACCCGTGAGTGTCACAGAGCCACCTGACGATATGCCTGTGACACTCGTCGAAAGACCCTCGGAGTTCTTGATATACGCCCATGGGATCACACCACTCATCACGAGACCTATCCCGAGAACAGTGCCGTAGAAAGATCTCTCCTCGTTTCCTCTGAGGTCAGGTCCACCCGACTCAGTCTCTATGCCGTACTTCCCAAGGCTCTCGGAGACGCCGACGACCGCACCGAGCTTTACCAAGTCGGGGACTATGAAGGGCAGGGAGCCCGCCGCTACCGCCGCGCCGAGACCCATGCCGTAGTAGTTCATTAGCTGTGCGACCCCCATTCCGTGGTTGACGGCGAGACCCACGATTCCTCCGGCGACCTTCAAGCCGAGCCTCTGGAAACCCGGACGTCCCTTACCCATCTCGCCCGCGTAGCCTATGATACCCGCGGCTATCGGGAACGAGAAGAGGTAGCCCGCCGTCGGACCCAGGAGATGTCCTATGCCCGCCGATCCTCCGGCGTAGACGGGAAATCCCACGATTCCTAAGAGGAGGTACAGCGATATCGAGATAAATCCCCATCTCGCTCCTAAGACGAGACCCGGGAGGAAGACGAAGAAAGCCTGGAGGGTCACGGGCACGGGTCCTATCGGAACCGCTAGAAGCGACCCGGCTCCCGCGAGTGCGGCGAAAAGACCCGCATAGACCATACGTCTGAGTTCGTCTTTCTGTTTCATCTTGTGTGACAGTCTTCGTCAACCTCGAAAAGGGTTACTGTTCACGAGAGTCTCTGAGTCTCCGACGCAAGTTATATGCGCCTCGAAGGACTTTGTTCGTGTATGTCTTTTGAGATAGAGGTCAGCGACGAACTCAAGGAAAGGATGGAGATTCACAAGGAGGACGGCGAGACATACGAGGAGTTCATAGAGGAACTCCTCAACATATACGAGTCACAGGGCAGCGGGTTCTACGAGGGCTACGAGGAATAGCTACTCCTGAGTTTCTTCGTCCTCGGCTTCTGAGCCGAAGGTATCGTTGAGAGCGTCCTCGACCTCCTCCGACTCGGGGTTTATCGAGAGTGTGTACTCTTCCTCGTCCTCTCCACCTACGATTCCCTTTATGCGTTTGGCTATAGGCGTCGGCACCGTCAGAGACGCGTTGAAGCTCTCGGCGTCGAGGTAGAGCGGACTCGTCTGTGTCGTGATGTTCTTGAAGACCCAGTCCTCAACAGTCCTCATGACGCTCCTTCCGGCTCCTCCCGCCGCTTCGCCCGCCGACTTCGCCGACTTCGTCGCCTTCTCAGCCGCCTTACTAACGTCGCCCTCGGCTGTGTGTTTGCTCGTGTCGGAGAGATGCTCAGCCGCCTCGCCCGCCTTCTCGGAGGGCTTCTCGCCCTTCTCCGTCTTCGCCTTCTCCGCAGTCTTCTCCCTCATCTCACCCTCGCGCTCCTCGGTTCGTGGACGCCATCCCTCCCACTCTTCCACTACCTCGGGATCGATTCCGGCGTCCTTGAACGACCGGGTGATCTCTTTCGCGAACTCGACGACGTCGTCCCAGCTTCCTTTTTTCGAGTATCCGAAGACGTCTTCTTCTGCGTCTGTCCCCGTCTCCGTCTCCGCATCTGTCTCAGACCCTGCCGAGTCCTCGCTCTCTTGGTCTGACATCTTCCCGAAGACTTGCCCGCGCACGTGTAAAAGCTTATCCCCCGTCTTATTGGGGCTCGGGTCGTATCCCGTACATGGACACGGTCACAGCCAGACGTATCGACGGTCTCCCTCTCGTAGACGAGAGCCACGACCTCGGGAGTCTGATCGACGACAGTCTACGCGGCTGCCGAGACGACTTCGACCTTCTGTGTGTCGCGAGTACAGTCGTCTCTAAGTCCGAGGGACGCAGAAGAAGTCTCGAAAGCTACGACGTATCCGACCGCGCGCGTTCGGTATCCGAGAGCCTCGAAGACGCCGACCCGCGTTTCGTAGAGGCTGTCCTCGACGAGTCGGTGGAGCTTCTGATAGAAGATCCTTTCATGCTCGCTGTCACGAGTTTCGGACACGTCGCCCCCAACGCCGGAATAGACAGGTCGAACGTCGAGGGTGACGACACAGTCCTCCTTCTTCCCGAAGACCCCAGTGAGAGCGCGCGGCGTATCTCCGACGAAGTGGGTCTTCCGGTCGTGGTCACAGACACGTGCGGACGTCCATTCCGTGAGGGACAGACAGGCGTCGCAGTCGGATGGCACGGTCTCGAACCCATGCGCGAGTGGCGCGGCGAGACCGACCTAAACGGAAGAGAGCTTGAGGTCACCCGCGAGGCACTCGCCGACGAGATAGCCGGCTTCGCCAACCTTCTGATGGGGGAAGGCGGAGACGGTGTCCCTGCAGTCGCCCTCTCGGGACTCGACCTCGACGCGGATAAAGGATCGAATCTCTTCCGTCCCAAGGAGAACGACTTAGTCAGACGAGCCCTACTCGAAACAAAGTAACATGTGGGAGAGCATAATCGAGAGGTTCGAGGGATCGCCGAGCCAGAAGAAGGTCATAAAGCTCCTTCTCGAAAGAGGATTCTCGGTCAACGACGAGGGACGTGTCGTCTCGGGAGGCATAGAGATACCTAACACACAGATAGCCCGTGAGATCGACGTAGACAGACGTGTAGTCGACTCGACGACCTCGACTATACTCGAAGACGAAGAGCTCAGAGACATCTTCCAGAACATCTCGTCGATACCGTCGCTCAAGGACGTCGCTCCCGTGCTCGGTCTCTCAGTCCTCACGATAAAGGTAAAAGACGCGTCGTCGACGGGTCTACTCGCCGAGATGGCTTCGGTGATCTCCGAACACGATGTCTCTATACGTCAGGCTGTCAGCGACGACCCCTACTTCACCGACGAGCCCAAGTTCACAGTCATAACAAACGGCGAGGTTCCGGGAGATCTCGTCAACCAGCTCACGTCGCTCGACTTCGTCGAGAAGGTCGATCTCCGGTGACCGAATGGTAAGCTAAATGATTTACGAGCGTCTATATAGAGTATGACCGAGACCATTATCTGGCCTGCGTACATCGACTCCGACAAGTCGAGGTCGGAGGGCAGACGTATTCCCGAAGACACCGCAGTCTCTTCTCCGACTCTACAGGAGGTAGCTAACGCCGTGAGGCAGATAGGCTATGATCCCGTAGTCGAGACCGACAAGAAGTACCCGAGGTCGTGGTGGGAGGCAAAGGGACGTGTCCGTCTCGACGCCGACGACTCGAAACGTGACGTGCTCAGAGCCGTAGCCGCATACATAGATGCTATGAGGCAAGAGACATGATCGACTTCCACTCACACACCTTCTACAGCGACGGAGAGCTAGTCCCAGCCGAACAGGCGAGACGTGCCGAGGTACAGGGTGTCGAAGTAGTCGGAATTACTGATCACGCCGACGGTAGTAACGTCGAGGACGCCGTCGAACGTGTCTTAGACGCCAAGGAGACCGCCTCGATACGTCTCCTCGCGGGCGTCGAGGTCACACACGTCCCTCCCGAGAACTTCGCCTCAGTCGTCGAGAGGGCGAGGGACGCCGGTGCTGACGTCGTGATAGCCCACGGAGAGACGACCGCCGAGCCGGTCACTCAGGGCACGAACCGTGCGGCGATAGAGGCGGGAGTCGACATACTCGGACATCCCGGACTCATAGACCGTGAGGACGTCAGACTCGCCGCCGACAACGGCGTCTACCTCGAACTCTCGTCGAGACGTGGACACTCGCTCGCGAACGGACATGTTGCGAGACTCGCCGAGGAGGAGGGCGCGAGCCTGATAGTCAACACCGACTCGCATTCCCCCTCCGACTTCATCACGCGCGAGAAGGCTATAGAGGTCGCGCAGTCGGCGGGTCTGAGCCGTGAGAGGGCGGTCGAGGTAGTAGACGGTAACTCGGAGGAGCTTCTCGACAGGATAGAGTCGCGATGAAGAGACTCGGAAGCTGTCTCCACACGGTCGGATCGGTCGCAGTCGTCCGTTCCGAACTCGACTCGCGTCCACCACTCGACGTCGACGTAATCGACTCGTCTCTCGACCGCGTCGGAAAGACGGTCGATGTCTTCGGACCCGTTACGAAGCCGTATGTCTCAGTCACCGTAGACGAATCGAGAGATATCGAGCCTGGATCTAAGTTATATATCCGCGACTAATCTAACTTGGATACAGTAGATTTATTTATCTCTTTAGCCAAGTAGGTATATGGAGACACGTAAGGTACAGGTCACAGGTGGATCGACCTACACGGTTTCTATTCCCAAGGACTGGGCACGTGAGAATGACGTCGAGGGAGGGAGTGAGGTCGGTATGTTTCCGAGCGACTCGTCTCTCGTGATAGAGACACTCGACTCCGACTCCAAGGACAGCGAGGGAGTCATGGACATAACAGGCTTAGAGGGCGACCATCTCCTCCGTGCCGTCATCACTATGTACGTCTCGGGCTTCGACGTCATGAAGTTCGAGTCAGACAGGATTACGAGCACTCAGAGGAGAACCCTGAGACAGGCGAGTCAGCGGTTAGCGGGGCTCGAAGTCATAGAGGAGACGGGAAACGTCGTCGTCTTCCAGGATCTACTCGACTCGTCACAGCTGAGTATTCACAGGAGTGTATCGCGTATGCGTCTCATAGCCGAGAGCATGTTCGAGGACTCCGTAAAGGCGGTAGTCGAGAACGACGACGCAATCTCCGATGACGTCGTCGAGAGGGACGAGGACGTCGACAGGATGTTCGCGATGGTCTCACGTACCTTCAGGTCGTCGCTACACGACGCGCGTTCGGAGGAGGAGATGGGCGTGACGCGTGACACGTGTTTCGACTACTACACGACAGCGAGACAGCTTGAGAGAGTAGCCGACCACGCCGCGAAGATCGCTGAGATCTCGAGGGAGATCGACGACGAGATAGACGAAGAGATAGGAGAGGCACTCTACGAGGCGAGTCAGGACTCAGTCGAGATAGTCGACGACGCCGTGAGTGCTCTCATGGATCTCGACGACGACGCCGCGACCGAGAGGGCGAACGACGTACTCGACTCAGTCTCCGAGATAGAGGAGGAACACACCCGAGAGATAGACAAGAAGATACGTGACCTCGATCCCCAGACAGCACAGGCTCTAGGACTCGTGATAGACAGCATAAACAGAGCCGCCGACTACGGCGCTAACATAGCCGAGACCGCCCTCGAATCAGCGGCTCCGAAGCCCTAGCCCTGGTTCTTGAGTGTCTCGTAGGCTTCTTGGACGCGTCTGAACTCCTCGTCTGCGTCGTCGGAGTCGTTGAGGTCGGGATGGACTTCCTTGACGAGATCCCTGTACGCCGACTCTATCTCGTCCTCCGAAGCGTCGGTCTCGACTCCTAAGACCTCATGGGGCTGACTCCTTCTTTCTCTTCCCTCCGCCGCGGAGAATCCTTCCGACCCTCCTCCGCCTACCCGGCGTCTTCTCGTCTTTGTCTTCTTCTCTGTCTTGACACCCACAGAGACAAAGACGACGCCCGCGAGGAAGAAGATCACTGAGAGGAAGACCAGAACCGGATTGTACATGATCCCGAGAACCACGAGTGTGACTCCGAAAGCCGTAAACAGTACCCCCTGTACCTTGAAGAGACGTCTCCTCATCCTTCGATCCCGCCGACATCGACCTTCACCGAGCCTATTCCCCCGTTGACTTCGACCTTCTCGAATCCCCCTTCTCCGTCGGAGTATCTCTCGGGCGTTGTGTCTTTCTGTGAGAGAAGAACAGCCTTGACCGACCCGTCGTCGACCGTGGGCTTCCAGACGATCACGGTGTCTTCCTCGACCACGAGATGGTACTCCGAAGCCGTCGTCCTCCTGTAGAGGACGCCGTCGAGCCTCTCCACGGCGTATATGACCTCAGCGAGACCCATATCGCCTGAGACCGCTCCGGCTGTCGTCTGTATCCCCTCGACTCTCGGACACACTGATACAAGAACCTAATGTGTTAGGAGTTATCAAGCTTACGCCGCTCCGACTCCGAGTAAAGCCCTGAATACCTCCCGCGCCCCCTCGAATCCCGAGAAGGCTACTCCGAAGATGAGGAGTCCCGGAACCGACGCGACTCCGAGGGCTCTTGCCCGTCCTACTCCGTGTCCTTCTCTTATACCCGTGTACAGAAGATAGAATCCGTAGACCGCCGCGGGTAGCCTCACATACGGGAGCCAGCTTACTACTCCTGGGGCTGTGCTGTATGCCACCGCCCTCACGGTCGTGTCGACCCCCTCGTCTTTCTCAGTCGCTAGCCATACGAGACCGTATACGACGCCGCTCGCTATATGTAGAACTGCGGGAGACAGTAGGAGCACAGCCACAGAGACTCCCGCGGCGTCGACGACTCCCTCGGGGACTGCCGTCGGAACCTCCGAGACGAGAGCCACGAGTACGACGAAGACGAGAGCGTCCCTCTGTCCCGCCCTCTCGTGGTTTACACGCGAGAAGAAGTCGGACGGACGCGTGAGGACGGCGTACCAGTCGACCGCCGCGCGTCTTATATCCATGACCTCGCTTCGGCTGCCTTACGAATAACGTCTCCGAAACAGAGAGAAAGACACAAACGCCCGACACACGAATATGCGGCAGATGAGGATAATCTTCGACTACGGGGGAACCGTCGTAGACGAGGTCGACGAGACCGAGTACACGCGTATGCTCGACGTCAGCGAGGGACATCCGGTGCCCTACCCGGGATACATAGCCTACAAGGCGTTCTCGCTCGGTCTTCTCGACACCGTCGACGAGTACATAGCCGTCCTCTCACGTCTCACGGGAGTCCCGGAGGAGAGATGCCGTGAGTACCTCGACGAGAGGGTAGACGCGCCTACGCTCGACCCTGAGGTGAAGACGACTCTACAACGTCTCTCCGACGAACACGAACTCGTCCTCTTCACGGATCAGGTCAAGCCGTGGATAGAAGATGCCCTCGACAGATTCGGTATATCGGGACTCTTCGACGACGTCGTAGTTTCGAGCGAGATAGCGAAGGAGAAGCCCCATCCGAAGGGCTACGTCAGGGCGATAGACGGAGCCGACGACGCCGTGATGGTGAGCGACGAACTCAATGACGACCTCCTGATGGCTGACTACTTCGGAGCCACGACAGTCTGGATACAGAACTCGTACGAGGAGGTCGTCGAGGAGCCCGACTACCGTATAGACGACGTGACTGAGGTCGAGGAGATAGTCGAGGGTCTCGAATGAGGATCGTCTGTTACACGTGCAGGGACGAGAACTGTGACTGTGAACACGGTGTACTCGACCCCGTCTACGGAGAGATCCGAGACGAGAACGGCTTAGACACCGACGTCGACTCCGACTCCATACGAATCGGTATCTGGGAGTACTCCGACCTTCCCTCCGTAGAGCCTGTCACGATGGGCGAGGGCGACACGCCCTTAGTCGCCTCCCCTAAGCTCGCAGACGGCTGCGGTGTCTCTCAGCTTTACGTCAAGGACGAGGGACATAACCCGACCGGAAGCGTGAGAGACAGGGCACTCTCGGTAGCAGTCTCCGTAGCCGCCTCTGAGGGAGCCGAGGGGGTCTCTCTTTTCTCCACCGGAAACGGAGGGGTATCCGCGGCGGCATACGCCGCACGGGGGGGACTCAAGTCGGAGGTCTATCTCCCGAGCCGTGCGAGACACGACGCCAAGTCTCTTATAAACGTCCACGGCGGCGATATGAATGTCGTCAGGGGACGTCGCCGAGACGCCCGCGAGAGCTTCGAGCCGTCGGAGTCTTCTGTCTCCGTAGCTCCCTTTGAGACGCCGTACAGACACGACGGACTCAAGACAGTTGGCTATGAGATACAGACACAGTTAGACGACGTCGACCACGTCGTCTGTCCCGTCGGAAACGGCGAGCTTTTCCTGGGCTTGGACAAGTCTCTCGACGAAGACACGCGCATACACGCCGTACAGACGTCGGGATGCTCCCCCGTCGTCGACGCCTTCGGCTCTGAGTACCAACCCTGTGATAGTCCCGACACGGTCGTCGGAGACCTCGAAGTCGCCGACACAGCCGCGGGAGACCTGATACCGCGTCTCGGAAGAGGCGAGGGTATCACAGTCGACGACTCGGACGCACTCGATCTGGGTCTCGAAGCCGCCTCCGACGGCGTCGAACTCTCCCCGTCGGGCGGAGTCGCAGCCGCGGGTGCTCTCAGACTCTCCGAGAACTTCGACGAGGACGACACTGTCGTCATCATAAATCCCGCCTCGGGGAGGGCATACGCCGACGTCCTCAGAAGCCAGATGATGTCACGCGGTGTTTGAATATGCCGTTTCAGCCAGAGGAACACAACTGAACCGAATCAGAGAAAGATTAAAAACTGTCTGTCTCTAACTACCCTTAATGACACAAGTCCTCGCGAGGAATCTCATCGACAAGAAAGTCATGGGTGACGACGG
The DNA here is from genome assembly GCA_034190545.1 of Candidatus Afararchaeum irisae. NCBI lineage: Archaea > Methanobacteriati > Methanobacteriota > Halobacteria > Halorutilales > Halorutilaceae > Afararchaeum (SeqCode) > Afararchaeum irisae (SeqCode). The sequence goes on from JAXIOF010000025.1 coordinate 16,410, forward strand.
AACAGAGCTAGGAAGGCTCACGAGTATCACGTGTGACCTCGGAACCGGCAGACTCGGAGACCTAGTCCTCGAACCTACTAAGAAGGGGCGCGAGATATACGGATCGGGCTCCGAGGACGGGAGTATAAGAATACCTACAAGGCGTATAAACGCAGTCAAGGACGTCATCGTCGTCAACAGATAAGCGGTGGTTGTATGTACGTTCTCGACTCGTGTGCCTTTATAGACGGATACTCGCCCGGAAACCACGAACAAGAGCCGACTGCTACCGTCCCGCGCGTGAGAGAGGAGCTTGAGGACTCGTCGCGGTTCAGGTTCGACGCGATGGAGGGAAGCGGAATGCGTATAGAGGTTCCCTCCGAGACGAGCCGTGAGAAGGTCAGACGTGCGGCGCGCGAGACGGGTGACCTAGACGAGCTTTCTGTCACCGACCTCCGTCTCATAGCCGTCGCCCTAGAGACCGACGGCACTCTCGTGACCGACGACTACGCTATGCAGAACGTCGCTGAGAGAATAGGAGTAGACGTCGACGTGATACGTGAGGACGGCATAGACGAGGAGAGGAACTGGAAGTTCCAGTGCCAGGGATGCGGAAGGGTCTACGACGACAAGAAGCCGTGTCCCGTCTGTGGAAGCGAGACGACACGTAAGAACCCGAGCTGAATTATCTTTCCGACAAATTATCTTTCCGACAGTCTCTCGGCAATCCGGTAGGCTCCCTGTGCAGCCGAGAGGTCGGGTCTGTCGGCGGCTATGACGTCGACGTCCCTCTGTATCTCGTCGCTGAGACGTTCCTCGAACTCATCGACTATTCCGGGTATACACGCCATGCCACCCGTGAGGACTATCGCCTCGTCGAGTGCGTTCTGGTAGACCTTCATGTGGTCGTTGGCTAGCTGTGGGAGGAAGTTGTTGGCGACCTCGTCTACTGCGTCGTCGAGGTACTCGTTTACGGCGTCCATCACGCTCCTCTCTATAGTGAACTCGTGTGAGCCGCCGCCGGGCTGCTGTATGACGTCGGTGAACGGCTCGAAGTCGTCGAAGTCGGCGTGTTCCTCCTTGTACTCGCGCGCAGTCGTGAGGTCTATATTGACCCTGCCCTGTGTCTCCTCCTCGACGAGGTTTGCGATACGTCTGTCCGCCTCATTTCCGGTTACTGCGCCCGTCGAGAGAGGGGATATCTGTTCGCCTCTCCTGTAGGCGTTCGCCTCTAAGTTGGTCGAGCCGAGGTTGACGGCTATAAACGTCTTCTCGACGGCGTCGAGACCCTCGCCGAACGCCGGGATAGCACCGCAGAAAGACTCGGGATAGCTTCTCACCGTCTCGCCGCCTATCTTACTCTCCTCGACAATCTCTTCTAGCCTTTCGAGTCCCTCCTCGTTCTCTATGTTTGGAACCGCATACACGACGACTTCAGTCTCGGGAACCCCGTTTTCCTCGACGAGTTCGTTGAGGAACCTCTTCGCGAGATCGGCGCTCTCGTCATCCTCGGGGAGACCCGACCGTAACATGAACTCGACCCTGTCGGGGTACTCGTTCGCCGCCTCCTCGCCGTAGAGGAGTTTCTCTTCGCCTGTTATGACGTCCTCGTAAGTCGCCACACAAGTCAGAGCGCGTATTATCTCAAGACCTCCGTCGGGCTCTGGAACCGTTATGATAGTACGCGTACTCCCGAGCTTGACTCCTATCGGAGCCTGACTCTGGTGCTGGCGCATCGAGGTCTGATCTGACTCCGACCCCGATTCTGTCTGTGTCTCGTCCTCGACATCCTCTGCTTCGTCGTCGTCCTCGGCGTCGCTCATCTCTCACCCTCCTTGGCTTCGCCCTCGCCCGTGAAGACGTCGACGACATCGACGTTAGTACGTGACTCTAAGGGCTGTACAGAGTTGAGGAAAGCCTCTATGTCGTCGCCCGCGAGATGTGCTATGAACACGAGGCTCGTTATGTGTTCGTCGAAAGGAATCTTGGTCATGAAAGGGGTCTCTGTGATCTCCTCGACGAGCTTGACGGGCTTCTGGTTGACTCCCGTCGTCGAGGAGCCGTCCACCTCACGTAGCCTCTTCTCCATCGACGACTTGACCTCGTCGGATATCCAGCCGAGGTCGAGGTAGAGGTCGAGAGCCTTGTAAGCGCGTCTGATACCCATCGACGAGACGAGGTAGTCAGCCCATTTGAGAGAGACGATCTCCTTCGCCTTCGAGTCGGGCATACCTTCGAGATACGCCTCGCCGTCCTCCTTCTGTGTCAGAAGAGCCTCGTCGAGGCTCGCCGCCTCCCGGAGTTCGTCGACGTCGTACTCACGGGGATTTATAGACATAACCATACCGGCTTTTCCGGTGCTACCTACTTAAAGCTCAGGCTTCAGCATTCAGCCTTCAAGCGACCCCTCGACCTCGTCGAGTATACGTTTGGCGACCTCGGTCTTACTGCCCCTCTGAGTTTCGACCCCGTCGACACCTAAGATTCTCACCGAAGTCTCATCGTCACCCATAACGCTCGCGTCGTTTGCGACGATGAGGTCGAGGCTTGCCCTCTCCATGACCTTCTCCGCCTCTCCCACGAGGTCGTCTTCGTCGAGTCCCGTCTCAGCCTTGAATCCGACTATGTAGGCGTCTGGGACCTCGTCCCTGACCTGGTCTATGAGCTTCGGAACTTTCTCCATGTCCAAGACGAGATCCTTTCCACTCGATATCTTCGAGTCGGACGTGTCTACCGTGTAGTCGGAGATAGCGGCGGCGGAGACGAATATGTCACAGCCTTCCTCGACCTCCTCCAAAGCCGCGTCTATCATCTCGTGCGCGCTCTCGACCTCTACGGAGTCGGCGTACCTGACCTCGTCGTCGTAGTTGTGTACGATACTGACGTCGGCTCCTCTGACATAAGCCTCCTCGGCGATAGCACGTCCCATCTTCCCCGACGAACGTGTCGTGAGTACACGCACGGGGTCGACTGCCTCTTCGGTTCTACCGCTCGTGACGACGACTCTCTTCCCTTCGAGGGGACCGTGCGAGAGGAACCTCTCACACTCCATAGCTATGTCCTCCTTGTCTGCGAGCTTAGCCTTGTCCTCCTCTATCTTCGGCGGTATCACACCGACGCCCCAGTCGTCGAGCTTGTCGAGGTTCTCTATGACGCCGGGATGGTCATACATCGGCTCGTGCATCGCGGGTGCTATCAGAACCGGGAGACCGCTTCCGAGTGCGGTCGTCGCGAAGGTCGTCACAGTCGTGTCGTCTATCCCGTTGGCGATCTTTCCGACGGTGTTCGCGGTCGCGGGTGCGACGAGGAAGAGGTCTGCCTTCGCGTCTGTGTCCCTGAAAGAGTCCTCAGATCTGTCTACCTCTGTCTCCGTGACAGCCTCTTCTCCTTCTGAGCCCGACCCCGCCCCGCGTATCGACTCGAAGTCGCTCTCTACGGTGCCACAGAGGTCGACGTGTTCGACCTCGCCCGTGATCTCGGTTATGACGGGGTTCCCCGACGCGAACTCAAGAGCCCACTCGTGGACTATCTTCTGAGCCGACTCGGTCATCACGGCGTGTACTTCGGCGCCGCGGCGTCTGAGTTCGTGTATTATCTTGACACATTCCACGGCGGCTATGCTTCCGGTGACTCCGAAAGCGACTGTCTTCCCGTCGAGAGTCATTAGACTGGATTTCTCGGTCGTCAACGTCAAGGTTACCCTTTTGACTCTCGGCACCGTATAGAGTATAATGGATAAGGTCGAGTTCGAGACTACCGTCTATGCCCCTCGGAGCGACGTCTACGACTTCCTCGTCGAGTTCGAGAACTACGGCAGGTACAGCGACAAGATAGACGACGTGACCGTCGTAGGTGAGAGTCCGCTGGAGTGGGAGATCTCGGTCTCGTGGTGGCTCCTGAGCTACACCGCGAGGTCGGCGGTCACCCAACGTGTCGAGAACGAGCGCATAGACTGGGAGATAACGAAGGACGTAGACGCTTGGGGGTCGTGGATTCTCGAAGACACCGACTCCGAAGACAGCCGTTACGATGACGCGACACGTGTCGTCCTCGAAGCCGAGTACGAGCCCGAACACGCCGACAGACTGTCGAGCCTCCCTACGTCGAAGCTCGTGTCGCTCGCGAAGCCCGTCGTGATAAAGGAAGGACGCCGTGTCCTGAGACGTGTCGTCGGCGACCTAGAGGGGAGACGCAGAAATGTAGACCTCGACGTCAGACACGTCGAGAGCTAACTTATATACGCCGAGCGTCACTCTGGTCTCTTATGAACACGGATGTCATCGGCTGGTCACTCGGACCCGGAAGAACTGAGGAGAGCTTCGACTTCCTGACTCCTCGGGCTGTCGGAGTCAAGGTGGGGGAGTTCGTTCATTACGACCACGAGGATGACAAGATACTCTGCCGGGTGACCCAGAGAGACCGGGTCGAGTCGTCGGATGAGACCATAGACGCCATGTCGAGCTACATACCCGACGACGACCTCGATGTCTTCAGGTCGAGCCACGGACACCGCGTGACTGCGAGGATACTCGGTAAGTACGACGAGAGCTTCGGAAGCTTCCAGAACCTCAGGAGTCCGCCCTCGATAGGACAGGACATCCATATGACATCCGACTCGTTCCTCTCTAGCGTGATATCCCCTGAGAAGGAGATGGGAACACTCCGCGTCGGAAGCCTCCTAAACCGACCCGGAGACGCGGTCGAGATAGACGTCGACATGGACGAGATTGCGACGAAACATCTCAGCGTCCTCGCGAGCACGGGAGCGGGTAAGAGCTACACGGTGGGGGTTCTCTTAGAGGAGATGTCGAAGCCACACAACAGAGCCTCGTCTGTCGTCTTCGACATACACGCCGAGTACTCGACACTTGCCGAAGACGAGAGGTACGGCGACTCATTCAACCACATAGACGACCCCAAGATAAAGATATCTAGCTTAGGAGTCGAGGACTTCGACGTCGCCTTCCCCGAGGAGATGACCAGCCTCCAGCGCGAACGTCTCAGGGAGCTTCTCCGTACTCTCGACATAGGTGACCCTTCGAAGAGCGACCCGTGGAGGGACAGGGTCAGAACCAACTACTCCGTCGGCGACATGATAGAGAAGCTCAACCCCTCGGACGAGCTCGACGCCTCGGTTGCTTGGAGGCTTGAGTCACTCCTCGACTTCCACTCTCTCCGAACCGAGGAGGAGACTCCCATAGAGGATCTGTGTGAGCCCGGGAAATGTAACATAGTCGAGTTCCCGTCGGGGGCGGGGAAGCTAGAGAGAAACCTCATACTCTGGCATTTCACGAGACGTATATTAGAGGCGAGGAAGAGGTCGATGAGGAAGAAGAGACATTCGTCCGGAATAGACGAGGTAGACATAATCGACGTTCCGGTTACACTCTTCATAGAGGAAGCACACAACTTCGCGCCGTCGGACAGACAGCTCAAGACACGTGGACTTCTACAGGAGATAGCACGCGAGGGACGTAAGTTCGGAGTGGGTCTCTCTGTGATCTCACAGCGTCCGTCACGTCTCGACGAGGACGTTCTGTCGCAGTGTAACTCGTCGGTCGTAATGAAGGTCAGAAACGGTGTCGATCAGGACGCGATAGAGAGAACTGTCGAGTCAGCCGGAGAAGACCTCATACGTGACCTCCCGGGTCTCACGACGGGACAGGCGGTGCTCGCGGGAAGCTTCATCAACACGCCTGTCCTCGTAGGAATAAGACAGAGGGAGACCGAGCACGGCGGTGTAACTCCCGACGTCGCCGAGGAGAGCGTCTCGGCTTACGAGTCACAGTCACAGACGCAGCCCCAGTCACGGAGTCAGACGGAGTCAGATCCTCGCGGCGGATCGTCACCCTCGTCGCGTTCTAAGGAGAGGTGAGACGGTCTATACTGTCTTCTATCTCGGGGTTCTCTTCTCTCAGTCTCCCGACGTCGTTCTCGCCGTTGACGTTTATGACGTGGAACCTGCCTCTCTCCTCGGAGTAGATGTCCTGGAAGTCATAGACTCCTCCCACGACATCGACGCCGTCGGGTACGTCTTCGCTGTCTATCAGCCTCCCGACCTGACTGTCGACGTTTCTCTCGACTAGCCTGTTTACCGCCTCGTCGTCGGAGACCGAGTCGGGAAGACTCTCGACGTACTCCTCGATGCCACGTTCGATCAGACCCACCGACTCTTCTATTCCGTCGGGCTCGTCCTCGTCTAATCCGTCAGTTATGGCTGTTGTACGCCGCAGTCACAGCACCACATCCCGTGTGTCCCATCACGACTGCGGTCTGAGTACCCGTGTGCACGAGGGGATACAGGACGTCACCCGAGATGACCTCACCTTTCGGTGTCTCCTGCACGACGCGGTTACCTATGTTTCCGCACGTGAAGATCTTACCCGGAGTCGAGTTGTTCCAAGCAGCGTCCTGTAAGACGCGCGAGTCGGAACAACAGACTGTGACGTAGTCGGGACTCTGGGACTCCTGTACCCCGTCGAAACGCCCCTCGAACTCCTCGACGTGGCTCTGGTTACCTCCGAGTAGCTCGGATATGTCTAGAGTCAAGGTGTCTTCTGTTTAGGTAGCCGTGTCTCCGCCCCTCAGACGTGCTTGGTTATGTAGCCCGCTATCCTGTTACGGACGTCCTTCGACTCGACGTTCGTGAGTTCCTCTACCTTCTCCTTGTTCGTCTCGAAGTCGGCTGTGAACACCTCGGGATACCTGTCGAGGAGTTCTCTTCCGGTTTTCTTGATATAGGCTGGCTTTATCGGCATTCTTGTTACTCTATTCGTACTCGTCTTTGTAAACTATTCGGCTTTGGCTTCCGACGGCTCGTCGCGTCTCAGACGTCGGGTGACGACACCTATACAGACGCTCCCACGAAGCCGCGGAGAAGCTTAGCACCGAGAAGAGACGCCTCTCCGGAGCCGTGTGAGGGACACGCCTCGACGACGTCGAACCCCACGGCGTCAGACGCGACGTGCTCGACAACGTCTCTCACCTCTCGGGGTTCGAGACCGTAGGGCTCGGGTGTTCCGACTCCGGGCGCGTAACCCGGGTCGACAGCGTCGAGATCGACAGAGATGTAGGGTCTGTCGTAGCCTTCGAGAGCCTCCTCGACCGACTCGACGCTGAATCCGTCCGCGGTAACTACTGTGACGTCATCGGCGTCGGCACGTCTGTACTCCTGTCTCGAACCTGCCCTCGCTCCGACCACGACGGCGTCTATTCCCTCCTCCAACGTCCTCCGTGTCACACACGCGTGGCTGTAACGGCTCCCCTCGAACTCGTCCTTGAGGTCGAGATGCGCATCTATCGAGACGAAGACGTCGGGCTGAGTAGCCCTCACTCCCGCGAGAGATACTGTGTGTTCGCCCCCGATAAGAACAGGAGTCTTTCCGTCGTTGACAAAGCCCTCGATGACGTCCGCCGAGAAGCCGACGACCTCCTCGGGCGAGTTCCAGACATCCAAGTCGCCGTAGTCGTGCACGCCGATCTCGTCCAGACCCACACCGTGTCTCGGGAGATAGGGCTCGAATCCGTAAGACGCCTCACGTATCCTCCGGGGACCGAAAGCAGTCCCGCGTCTGAACGAGACCGTGGCTTCGAGTGGAACCCCCGCTATTACGAACTCCGACTCGTCGTACTCGTCGTCGGCGTCGGCGAATGTCATTTCTGAAAAACTCAGCTAACCGATGTCTCGTAGCTAGTTCTCGACTACACGTCTCTGACCCATCCCTTCGAGGAAGGTTATGGTATCACCGTCTTCGACTTCCATCTCCTCGGGAATCTTCATGTCTATCGTGTCGTACGAGTCGAGATCCATGACCTGTACGATGTCCTCGCTTGTCCTCGAAACGACCTGTCCCTCCTTTCTCTCTATTATGGGTACACGGATCTTCGCGTCGACGGGCTGGACGAACTCCCTCTTCTGGTCGTCGAAGACGCCACGTCCCTGGACGCGCGCCTTCGCACTACCGTGCTTTCCGGGCTTAGACGTCGAGATGCTGTTTATGACACACGGCTCGTCGTCGATCATGACATAGCCGCCCTCCTGGAGATCTCTGACCTCTCTCTGTTCAGTTGTCATACTTGTTACTCCTCTCAAAAACCTATAAAACTGTTCAAACGTCTCGCCTTCGTACCCGTAAGCCTTTTTTCGCGTCCGTGAGTCGTCTTAAACATAACATGGATCTCGATGAGTTCGTCGGAGACCTGGTCTCGGACATCTCTGCTGTCTTAGTCTTCACGCCCGCGAAGATAGACGTCGAACAGGAGACAGACGTCGACGTCGTGAAGGTGGGCGACGACGGAGACGTCGAGCTTCCACTCGACTTCGACAGGCTCGAAGACAGACTGAGGTTCGGGATAGGAGGCTGTCTCGAGGAGGGACACGTCGATGAGGGCGACTACGTCGTCTGTGTCGACGGAGTCTTCGGAACCACTGATACGGTCACACGCGTCGAGGCTACTGAGTCGATGCAGACGGGTCTCTACGGTCTCTTCATGAACTCGAAGCCCGACCCGAGCGTCATAAGAGACGTCATAGATCTCGCAGTAGAGCTCGGAAAGAAGGGTCAGAAGGGAGAGCCAGTGGGCGCGCTCTTCGTGATAGGCGACGCGGGTAAGGTTATGTCAAAGTCACGTCCTCTGTCGTACAACCCGTTCGAGAAGTCACACGTACACGTCGGCGATCCCATAGTCGACGTGATGCTCAAGGAGTTCTCACGTCTCGACGGTGCCTTCGTGATCTCCGACTCGGGTAAGATCGTGAGTGCCTACCGTTACCTCGAAGCCGACGCCGAGGGGATAGATATACCGAAGGGTCTCGGGACACGCCACATGGCGGCGGCTTCCGTAACACGTGACACCAACGCCATCTCGGTTGTCCTCAGCGAGAGCGACAGGTTAGTAAGAGTCTTCAAGGGAGGCGACCTGGTTCTCGAATTAGACCCTGAGGAGTACTGATACGATGTCACCCGCACCTATCCAGATAGTCTCCGACGAGATGCTCAGACTCCTCGAGATCAGAGCCGTCGACGCCGCCGTAGTCGTAGTTATAAGCTTGATTCTCGGATACACCGTCGAACGTCTCCTTCTACGTATCGGATGTAGGTTCGGAGTCGACGACTTCGCAGAGGGAACCTCGTTCGAGAGAAGCATGCAGTCGTTAGGGATGGGAACCGTTGAGGTCATAGCTAGGTCGGTCGCGTGGTTCATCTACTTAGGAGGCGTCGTAACAGCGATAGAGATACTACAGCTTCAGGGTCTTCTCACCGACGTCCTCCTCCCCATCTCGGTTCTGATACCACGTCTCTTCGTCGCTGTTCTGATACTCGTCGTCGGCGCGGTAGTCGGCGACAAGGCGGAGACACTCGTCACAGAGAAGCTAGAAGACGTCAAGCTTCCCGAGGTCTCCTTCATACCGTCGTACGTCAAGTACACCGTCTTCTTCGTCGCGTCTCTTATGGCTCTGAGTCAGATAGGCGTCTCGACGACTGCACTCTACATACTCCTCGCGTCTTACCTCTTCGGCGTGATACTCTTCGTCGCTGTCGCGACCCGTTCACTTCTCAGGTCGGCGGCGAGCGGTATCTACCTCCTACTCACACAGCCCTACCAGATAGGTGACACAGTACACGTCGGCGAGGTCGAGGGCGTCGTACAGGAGATAGACACATTCACGACACGTATAGACGACGGAGGAAACGAGTACGTGATCCCCAACTACAAGGTCTTCGAGGAAGGAGTAGCGCGCGAGGTGGACTGACGGAATGAGGCTCGACGACGCCATAGACTGCGCCGACTGTGGAGTCGAGAGAAGTCTCCGTGACTGGATCCACGACGACGGAGTCTGTGACAGCTGTGGCTGTCGCCACGTCTTCTCACGTATTCACGCCGCTCTGAGGTCAGCTACCGACGGAGAACTCGAAGGCTGGAGCCTCGAAGAAGTCGTCGAGGAGTTCGGACTCTCCGACGACGAAGCCGTCAGCCTACTCGTCGCACTCGGTGTCTCCCACTCCGCCGCCGTAGACATCGAGAGGACATATCTCGGTGACTGGCCCAGGTCGGAGTGGAGACGTCTCATAGGAAGGACGCGTGAGAGCGAGAGGGAGGACAGACGTGAGACGCGCGAGAAGCTGGAGGAGTACGGAATCGAGACCGAGCTCTGACCCAACACTTATGACCGTATGAACATATATTCATTCGATGGAGTCAGAGCCCCAACACGAACGTCTGAGCCGTTATATCGAGTCGTGTCGTGACGACGTCTGTGACGCCGATGTCGGAGAGAGACTCGAAGAGCTTGAGAGACTCTCTGAGTCTGCCGAGGACAGAACCGATCCCGACGACCTAAATGCACTCTCGACACTCGGAAACCCGACGCGTCACCGTATACTCCGTCTCCTAGACGAGTCGGACGGCGACCTCTGTGTCTGTGAGATTGAGCCCGTAGTCGACGTGAGTCAGAGCGGTGTGAGCCACGCACTCTCGGATCTCACAGACGCGGGTCTCGTCGAGAGAAGACGTGAGGGAAGATGGCGTTTCTACACAGCCACCCGGCTTGGGGAGTCGCTTCTCGGAGCCCTTGACAGTGAGGCTGAGAGATGAGCGACAGCCTAAACATACTCGACCGTTACCTGACCCTCTGGATAGGTCTCGCTATGGTAGCCGGGGTCGGAATAGGACGTCTCTTCCCGGGGGTCGCCGACCTCCTAAACGCCGTGACGTGGCACGGCACGAGCCTTCCGATAGCCATCGGTCTCTTCGTGATGATCTATCCCATAATGGCGGAGATAGAGTACGGACGAGTACCTCTCGTGACGCGTAAGTCGAGACGTGAGATAGGTCTGACACTCACGTTCAACTGGCTGATAGCTCCTTTCGTCATGTACGGTCTCGCCACCTACTTCCTCTCGGGATATCCCGACTTCGCCACGGGTCTCATAATAGTCGGAATAGCACCGTGTATAGCGATGGTTCTCGTCTGGAACGACCTAGCCTCTGGAAACCAGGAGATGTGTGCGGTCTGTGTGGGTGTCAACAGCCTTCTCCAGATACTTCTGTTCGTGCCCTATGCCTTCCTCTTCCTCAGGTTTCTCCACGACACCGCCGTCGACGTAACCGTCTCACTCATAGCCCAGACGGTGTTCGTCTTTCTCGGACTTCCGCTCACCCTCGGATACCTCACACAGAAAGTCGCTTTCCGAAGGATCGGCAGACGTGCCTACTACGAGAAGGTGGTTCCACGTATCAGCCCCCTCGGTCTCCTCGGGCTTCTCTTCACGGTAGTAGTCATGTTCGCACTCAAGGGCGAGTACATAGTCAGACATCCGGGTGAGATAGGTCTGATAGCTCTACCCCTCCTGATATTCTTCGTCGGAATCTGGGGCATCGCATACCTCGTGAGTGCCGCACTCGACTTCGACTACACCGAGAGTGTGAGTGTCGCCTTCACGGCGTCTTCGAACAACTTCGAGCTAGCGATAGCGGTTGCGGTCGCAGTATTCGGAATAGGATCGAACGTCGCCCTCGCGACGGTCGTAGGACCCCTGATCGAGGTTCCCGTGATGCTGGGTCTCGTCCGTGTCGCTCTCGCGACGAAAGACCGTCTCTTCGACGACGACGAAACCGGGGTGATCAGCGTTGTCGGATAAGACTACTGTGGCTTTCGTCTGTGTTCAGAACGCGGGACGTTCACAGATCGCAACCGAGTTCGCCCGGAGGGAGACAGAGAAGCGAGGTCTCACCTCCGAGATCGAGGTGATCACGGGAGGTACTCAGCCCGCCGACGAGGTACACGAGGTCGTCGCCGAGGCTATGTCCGAGACGGGCTATCTCATAGACCGCGAGCCACGTGAGATACGGTTCGACGAACTCGATGACGCCGACTACGTCGTTACGATGGGATGTTCCGCCTCCGACGTCTGTCCCTCGACCGCGACTGCTGAAAGCCGTGACTGGGATCTCGACGATCCCGACTCGAAGCCTCTCGAAGAGGTCAGAGAGATACGTGACGAGATACGGAGACGTGTTGAGTCTCTGATGGACGAGATAGAGTCGGAGTCCTAAAGCAAGCCCTTTTTAGGTTAGTTCCGAAGTTCGGGTATGCGACTCGACCAGGTCACTGACGAGGTTCTCGAAGACGTAGTCCCCGACGACGACGAGCGTGACCGTCTCCAAGACGTCTTCGAGAACGTGAGACGTAGGGCACGAGAGGCTATCGACGAGAGGGGGATCGACGCCGATGTCGAACTCGTCGGAAGTGCTGCGCGTGACACTTGGATCTCGGGTGACAGGGACATAGATGTCTTCCTTCTTCTCCCCGACGACCTCCCCAGAGACGATCTAGAAGAGACGGGTCTCGACGTCGGTAAGCAGGTCTTCCCCGACGGTGTCGTCGAGTACGCCGAACATCCCTACGTCAAGGGACACGAGAAGGGCTACGACGTCGATCTCGTGCCGTGTTACGACGTCGAGTCGGCAACTGAAGCGAAGACCGCTGTCGACAGGACGCCCTTCCACAACCGGTATGTCTCCGAGAGACTCGAAGACACAGACGATGCCCGTCTCCTCAAGTCGTTCACGAAGGGGATCGGTGTCTACGGGAGCGAGCTACGTACGAGGGGCTTCAGCGGATACCTGTGTGAGCTTCTCGTTCTCCATTACGGCGGATTCGAGGAAGCTATAGAGGCGGCTTCCGACTGGAGCCCACAGGTCACCATCGACATAGAGGATCACGGTACGAAGGAGTTCGACGATCCTCTCGTCATCGTAGACCCCACAGACCCCGAGAGAAACGTCGCCGCCGTCCTGAGCCTCGACAACTTCGCGCGTTTCGTACACGCGTGCCGGCGTCTCTCCGCCGAGCCCCGGAAGTCTCTCTTCTTCGAGTCGAACCCCGGGACGGTCAGCCGCGAGGATCTCGAAGAGTACCTCGAAGACAGACAGACCACAGTCGTCTGTGTGACCTTCGAGTCTCCCGACGTCGTCGAGGATCAGCTCTATCCCCAGCTCAGAAAGACCGAGTCTTCTCTAGTCGACGAGGTCGAGAGACGTGGCTTCGGGGTTCTGAGATCCGACGTAGCTGCCGACGACCGCGGGCTGATACTCTTAGAGCTCAACATAGCTGAACAGTCGAGGGTCGAGAGACATCTCGGTCCGCCCGTCCACGTCCGTCAACACGCCGAGAGCTTCAGGTCGAAGTACGCCGATGCCGACGTAGTCGGACCCTACATAGACGACGGCAGGTACGTCGTAGAGAGGCAACGTGACCATCCTACAGTCGCCTCATTCGTCGAGAGCGACGACTTCTTAGAGATAGGAATGGGTAAACACGTCGAGGAGAAGATCCATGAGGGCTATGATGTCTATGTCGACGACGACTGTACCCGTCTCATCGAGGAGTTCGGCTCCGTCTTTGCGACACATATCTCCCCCGAAGTAGTCGAGTAGTACTACACAGGTAGTATATTTCATGGACTGACAACCGTTAAGTAGCGTCATGGAAGAGTATTGTGTAGTTATGTCAGAGGCAGACGATACCAAGTCGATGGGAATTATAGCTACGAAGGGAACCCTAGATATGGCTTACCCACCTCTCATACTCGCCTCTACTGCCGCGGCTTTCGGCTGGAATGTCCATGTCTTCTTCACCTTCTGGGGTCTCGACATACTTCACAAGGACAAGATGAAGAACCTCAAGGTGTCTCCCGTGGGCAACCCCAACCTTCCCGCGCCGATGCCCAACATCGTCGGGATGCTCCCGGGTATGACATCGATGACGACCAAGATGATGAAGAAGGAGATGGACGAGGAGAACGTCGCCGAGATAGATGAACTCGTCGAGATGTGTAACGACGCCGGTGTTGACATGCTCGCGTGTCAGATGACAGCCGACCTCTTCGACTACGACGACGACGACTTCGTTGAGGGAACTGAGGCGGGAGTCGGCGCGGCGACGGCTCTTGAGATGATGGCGGACTGCGACATACAGCTCCTGGTATAGGAGTCTAGACCTCCGTAGTGAGAAATCCTTTATCCGTGTAGAGAGTTTATCTACTACATGATCTACACGGAGGCGGAGTATGAGAGATAGACGAGCCGCTTTTCTGGCTATTCTGATAACAGTAGCCGCTGTAGCTTCCGTTGGAACAGCCACGGCGGCGGACTCTGTGATAGGAAGCCCCGAGATAGACCTAACGGCGTCGGATCACAGATTTCTGCCGGGAGAGGAGAGACAGCTACGGATCGACGTACTCAACGACGGCAACATAGAACAGGGAGGACCCGCTCAGCACGAACAGCGTGTCAAGACTGCGAGGGGGATGACTATGGAGGTGAGGAGCGGAAATGCTCCCATAGAGGTCAAGACGGGGAAGATCGCAGTCGGTACTGTTCCTGCGGGGACAAAGGGACCTTACTCGGTTACTGTAACTGTTCCTGAGAACGCGACACCCGGAACTTACCGTCTTCCCGTCGACATCGAGTACAGGTATACGCGTTCGGTCGAGTACGGCGACGTAATTTCGCCTGACTACAACGACTTCTCTCGTGAGGAGACGAAGTACGTCGAGATCCGTGTCATAGACAGGGCGAGGTTCGAGGTCGTAGAGTCGTCTTCGGACGTTCTCGTCGGAGACACTGGTACGATGACTCTCGATATAAAAAACGTCGGTACGCAGCCTGCTCGCAACGCCGAGGTCTCAGTGACGTCGAATGACGCGAAGCTCAGCTTCTCGGGATCGTCGACCGCGAGCAGCGAGGTCGGATTCTGGGAGGCTGGGGAGACTAAGACGGTCAAGTACAGGGTCGGCGTCAACGAGGACGCGATACCCCGACGCTACTCCGTCACCACGAGGGTCAGCTTCGACGACACAGACGGAATATCCCGTGTTTCCGACGACCTCTCTGCGGGTCTGCTTCCGTCTCCCGAACAGGAGTTCGAGGTCGTTAACCACGAGAGTGACCTACGTGTCGGAGAGGAGGGAAGAGTCTCGGGCGAGGTTGTCTACTCCGTCAACAGTACAGTCTCGAACGCCGTCGTGACTCTCCAGAGTTCGAGTCCCAACATCAACCCGACGGAGACCGAGTACGCAGTCGGAGACCTCGGAGCGGGCGAGTCGAAGAGCTTCAATTTCACTGTCGAGGTCAATGACGAGGCTGAGGCGGGAAGTCGTCAGCTGTCGTACGTCGTTCGTTACAGGAACCAGAACGGTGATATCAGACGGAGTGACCCAGTAGACGTCCGTGTCGATGTCGGGGAGGAGCGCGATGAGTTCTTAGTCGAGCCTATAAATGCGACCGTAGAGGCGGGCGGGACCTCTTCGGTCGAGATGAGGGTCACGAACAACCAAGACGAGACAGTAACCGACATCAACGCTAAGATCTTCACGAACGACCCGCTTTCGAGCGGCGACGATGAGGCTTTCATCTCGTCACTCAAACCCGGCGAGTCGTCTAATATCACCTTCGGACTGAGTGCGGGCGGAGGAGCACTTCCGAAGACATATCCTATCTCAATCGACTTCAGCTACGATGAGACGGGCGATCAGAAACTCTCAGACACCTATAGCATCCCTGTCGACGTGACTCAGCCCGACGAGTCTGGTGGTCTTCCGCTCGTCCCCATAGCAGTAGTCGTGGTAGTCGTATTAGGAGCCCTCTGGTGGTGGAGGAGGTAGAACGTGTCCCGGGGTAGATTCGACTTCGGGATTGATTACCAGCGTGTCATTGACCTCATCGACGACCTGATAGTCAATAGGACGAAGTACGTCTTAGCCGCCTTCTTAGTCGTTACAGCTGTCTTCAGCCTCGGGCTCGGAGCTACAAGTACTGAGACCGGAACCGACCAGTTCACTCAGGATATGCCTGCACAGGAGGCACTTGACCAGGTCGAGGAGAAGTTCGAGTACTCGTTTGAGGGCGACGACGGAAGCACTCAGCTAATACAGTCGGGAGAAAATGTCGTCTCTAAGCAAGGGATTCTGAGAATGCTGAGAGCACAGAAGAGAATGTCGGAGAGGGAGTCCCTGAGGGTCGAGTCGGCGAACTCCGCCGCGAGGGTAGTCGCGACGACGCTCGATCCCTCGGCTTCGACACTCGAAGAGCAGATAGATGCGGTCGAGTCGGCGACACCATCTGAGGTTAGGTCGGCTGTGAGAGACTCGGCTGACAACATACGTTTCACGTCTCTTCTCTCGAAGGACTTCAACTCCGAGTCGGCGTCCGCCTCGGCGGCACTCGGTATAGTCACTCATAGGATACCCTCCGATGTCTCCGGCGGCAGTGGGGGTGGTGGAGGAGGCGGAAGTTCGCCGATGACCGACATACAGCTCAGGTCACAGGACGTCGTCAACTCAGTCGGGGGTAACATACGTGTCTTCGGAAGCGGAATCATAAACGACGAGTTCGCGAACGTCATCACCGACTCGCTTATCATAGTCGTCCCTGCGGCGTCGGTTCTGATACTCGTCTTCCTCGTCGTCGCCTACCGCGATCCATTCGACCTCTTCCTTGGAATTGTCTCTCTCGGGATGGCTATAGTCTGGACATTCGGCTACATGGGACTCGCCGGAATTCCGTTCTCACAGATGCTGATAGCCGTGCCGCCTCTTCTCCTCGCAGTCGGAATCGACTTCGGCATACACGCGGTCAACAGGTACAGGGAAGAGAGGGTAGCCGGAAACGGAGTCGACGAATCGATGAGGACTGCGACCGACCAGCTTCTCGTCGCTTTCTTCATAGTTGCGGGCACTACAGTTCTCGGCTTCTGGTCGAACACTACAAGCGCGCTGGGTCCTATACGTGACTTCGGACGTGTCGCAGCCGTCGGTATCATATTCACGACACTCATATTTGGTATCTTCCTTCCAGCGGCGAAGCTCTACATCGACAGGTTCAGAGAACGGCGTTCTCTCCCAGAGTTCGGGTCACAGCCTCTCGGTTCCGAGGACTCAGTTCTCGGAAAGATATTACCCATAGGCGCGCGCGTCTCACGTCCGTCTCCCGAACTCTTCCTCGCTCTGATACTCGTCCTCACCGCGGGAACCGCCTACTACGGCACGGGTGTTGACACCTCGTTCTCGCGTGACGACTTCCTGCCACCCGAGGATGTCTCGCCCCTTGTGAGGAATCTACCTGAGCCCTTCGCTCCAAGCGAGTACACAGTCACAGAGACCACCAACTACTTAGAGGAGAAGTTCAAGTCGAACGATAACGCTCAGGTCACAGTCTATGTCGAGGGACATCTTGAAGACGACTCTGCGCTCGAGAACGTCGTGAGGGCGAGCCAGAATCCGCCGGAAACCTTCTTGAGCCAGGATCGCCGGGCTAGAGGCGAGAGCATCGTGACCGTCATACGTCAGTACGCGCGCGAGTCGGAGAGCTTCGGGAGGCTCGTCGCGAGGAACGATCAGAACTCGAACGGAGTCCCCGACGACAACTTGGACGAGATATACGACGCCTTACTCACGTCGCCGTACCGTGACCGCGCCCTCGACTACATCACAGAAGACAGAAGATCGATGCGTGTCGTCTACTCCGTCGAGGGAGACGCCTCCGACGCCGAGGTCACCGAGGACGCAAGATCTGTCGCCGATAACTACAGGTTCGACGCCACAGCCACAGGACAGACCGTAGTTTTCGAGGCTGTCTCTGATGTCATATTCGAGTCGGCTCTCCGAAGTCTCGCGCTCGCGCTCGGTGCTACTGCTGTCTTCCTCGTGATCGTCTACTCCGTGATAGAGGGAAGACCGTCACTCGGAATCGCTAACCTCGTCCCTGTCGTCGTGACCCTCGCGCTCATCGCGGCGTCGATGCGTTACCTCGGTGTCTCGTTCAACGCGATGACTGCGACTATACTCTCAATTACGATCGGCTTAGGAGTCGACTACTCGGTTCATACGACACACAGGTTCGTCGACGAGTACGACGAGAGCCACGACACCTACGCCGCTCTCTTCAGAACACTCAGAGGGACGGGCGGTGCTCTCACGGGAAGTATGCTCACGACGACAACGGGAATCGGTGTCCTCGTACTCGCTATAACACCGATACTCGGACAGTTCGGTCTGATGACGGGTCTGAGCGTCTTCTACTCGTACCTCACTTCGGTGATCGTCCTACCGCCGACACTCGTCCTCTGGACGCGTTACGAGAGCTTTGCTCTCGTTGGCTCATCAGACGAAGTCTGATGAACGTCTGTAAATCTTTGATTTACAGGGCATGACGAGACGCTTCGCGTCTCGTTGCAACCGAAAACGCGTAGCGTTTTCGCGGGTATGCCAATCTTTGATTGGCTACAACACAAATCAGAGATTTGTGGAAACTCGTGAATCTTAGATTCACGAACTTCCCCAGAACGCCTTGCGTTCTGGTGTGCGAACGAATCGCTCTGCGATTCGTCAACGTTACGAGAGCTTTGCTCTCGTTGGCTCGGAAATCGAAGATTTCCGAACGTCCCGAGAACTCTTTGAGTTCTCGTGTGCACGTCAATCTTTGATTGACGAACGTCTGTAAATCTTTGATTTACAGGCTCTAGTCCTTCAGACGCGACCCACCCGTCGGGAGGAACTTCTGTATCTCGTCGGGGCTCGCCATCTTCCTGACTAGCTTCTCGTCCCTGCCGTCGGCTTCCTCTCTGAACCTCCTGTAGATCTTCTTTGCGGTGTCGTTCTGTGAGTACATACCCGGCTCTAACTCGACGTAGTACTTCGATCTGTCCTCTATCGCCTCGGGCGGACCTCCTATCACACCCGCCTTCTCGTCGAGACGTAGACCCACGCCGACGCTCAAGGGAACCGTGTAGTACTCTCGGTCTCCCCTCACGACGACGCTACCCTTCTCTATGTACTCGCCGCTCTCGGGCGTCTTCGATAGCTGGTCGGGGGTCGCGGAGTAGACGTCCGCGGTTCCGTGTCCCGCGTCCCAGACAGACGAGTACGACGCCGCGAAGATCGCCGCCTGTCTCTTGCTCGACTCGGGGAAATCGACGTCCTTCTTCGGCTCGTTTGGTTCGGTAGCCTTCAGGATGGTTATGGGAGCGCCGTGTGCTTGAGTGTGGAAGAAGAGGTCGTTCGACTCGGTGTACTTCTTGTATATCTCCTCGTTCTGGTCGGCGTTTCTGCCGCCTATCACGAGGAATCCGTCGGAGGTTCTGAACCACCGGAACCTGTCGTACCACATCTCGCCTCGGGGCTTCACGACGGTCTTGTCCTCTTCTTCGTCTTCCTCAGTCTCCTCTTCCTCCTTCCTCTTCTTTAGGTTCTCAAGCTCCTGTCTGCTGTTTTCGAGAGCCTCTATCGCACCTTCTCTTTTCTCCCTCAGGTTCTTCGCTTCGTCGTAGAGACGGCTCGCGTTCTCCTCTATCCCCTCGCCTACGTCGATCTCGACAGTTCCCTCCCCGAGGTCTATCTCTACCACTCCGTCACCTCCTCTCACCGACTCGACTATCTCGGCTGACTCTATACCCTTCTGGCTCGCCTCTTCGAGAGTCTCCTCTATTTCATCCCACGTCTGTCCCGACGACCTTGCCTCCCTGACGTTCGACAGAAGCTCGTCGACTACGTCGTACTTCGCGTATAGCCTCTCGGCTTTCTGTTTTAGCTCCTCCTCCTCCTCTTCGAACTCCTCGACGGCTTCCTCCTGCTGACGTATTATGTGTCCGTACTTCTGTATCTCCTCTTCGAGCGCCGACTCCGCCTCCTCGCTTTCCTCCTCTTCCTTCTCCTTCGCCTCGTCGAAGTAGGCGTCGAGGGCGTCGTTGAAGCTCTCGTAGCTTTCCTTGTCGTTGCCGTCGTACTTCTCCAGGCTGAAAGGAACGACGTCGACGGGATCTCCGTCTCCGTCGTAGACTATCTGGGGGTCGAGGTTCTCGACTCCTACGCTGTCGGTGTCGCCGTCTCTGAGAGGTGAGAAGATCTCCTCCATCGCCTCGAAGAGTGCCTCGTAGTCGTCCTCGTCGGCGTCGGAGATCGGTTTCTCCTTCTCGACCTCCGCGCGCGCACAGATCTCCTCAGCGTAGAGACCTCCGAAGTTGAGCTGTGACGCGAGCGTCCTCACGAAGTCGGTGTCGGAGTCCTCCATCGTCTCGACGAAGCCGTCGTACGTGAGTTCGAGAGGGTTGAGACGTGACTGCGGGAAGACGTACTCCTCTCCCGGTGCGACAGTCCTAGTCTTGAGACGTACTGTCTCGGTCGATCTCAGGACTGTTCCGTCCGACTCGGTGAATACGAAGTTGCCGTCGCCGAATAGCTCCGCGACCATCGAGTACTCGTCTTCTCGCTCGCCTCTTATCTCGACTATCCTGTCGAAGTCGTACTGTTCGACCGACGCGATCTCGCCCCCTGAGAGACGTTTCCTCATCAGCATCGCGAGGTCAGGAGGTCTCTGGGGTGCTTCCTCGGGGCTCTGTGTGAGATGTATTCTCTTCCAGTCGCCCGTCTCCACGATGAGGTCGAGACGCCCCCTGTCGTAGTCACGTATCTTAACCCGAACCTTTCCGTCTTCGTACTGGTAGAACTTGTCGAACTTCGCGCCTTCGAGTTCCGAGAGCTCGCTCACGGCTGCGGCTATATCGACACTCGTCATCTCCTTCTTCATGGCACACCTCCGTATCCGTATTCGTATCCGTCTTTATCCATTCTGCCTCTTCTCGACATCGACCCCATCTTCCTTTCCTATGTGTACCTCGTCGGCGATCCCTTCGAAGACGCCGTGTTCGACGACACCCGGAACCTCGGATATACGCGATCCGAGTCTCGAAGCCTCGAACTCGCCGAAGTCGACGTCGAGCACGAGGTTTCCGTTGTCGGTGACCACGGGACCGTCTTTTCTCTCCGCCTCGCGTAACTCGGGGTCACCTCCCATATCCGAGAGACGTGACTCTACGACCTCGGCTGCGTCTCCGACGACTTCGACGGGAACCGGGTAGTCGAGAGCCTCGGAGTACTTCGACTCGTCGGCGACTATGACGACTCTGTCGGACGCCGACGCGACTATCTTCTCCCTCAGATGTGCGGCACCTCCGCCCTTGACTAAGCTGAGATCGTCGTCGAACTGGTCGGCTCCGTCTATGTCTATGTCGGGAGTCTCGACATCGAGTGACGTCAGGGGTATCCCCTCCTCGACAGCGATCTGGCGCGACTGGTACGAAGTCGGAATCCCCCTTATTTCGAGACCCTCTTCTCTGATCCGCTCGCCGAGACGTCTTACCGTGTAGGCGGTCGTACTTCCCGTCCCGAGACCCACTACGTCGCCGTCGGACACGAGATCCGCTGCCGACTCACCCGCGTTTCTCTTCTCCCTCTCTGATCCCGATGTGGATTTCATTTCTTGTCTGAGATGTGGCATCTCGCGCCTTCAATCTTCGTCTTCTACGTCTACGTCCCGTCTCCGAAGACGTGCTCCTCGGCGGGGAACTCTCCCTTCTTGACGTCTTCGGCGTACTCCCTCGCCGCCTCCTCTACTGTCGACCTGACGTCTGCGTACTCCTTCACGAACGACGGTGAGTCCTCTGAGAGACCTATGAGGTCGTCGATTACGAGAACCTGTCCGTCGACATGTCTCCCCGCGCCTATGCCTATAGTCGGGACGTCTATCGCGTCAGTCACCGCACCCGCGACTCCCTCGGGCACCCCCTCGACAACGAGACAGAAGACGCCCGCGTTTTCGAGTTCGCGCGCCTTCTCGACTAGGAGGTCGGCAGTCTCTGAGTCACGTCCCTGTATCCTGTGTCCCCCCATCTGGTTGATCCGTTGGGGAGTGAGACCTATATGTCCCATCACAGGAATCCCTATCTCGACGAGACGCTGGGTTACCTCGACGGATATCTCTCCCGTAGGTGGTGTCTCGATCTTGACGGCGTTGGCGTCCGCCTCCTTGAGGAGCCTCCCGGCGTTCTCGACCGACTTCTCGACGGAGGCTCCAACTGAAACGAAGGGCATGTCAGCCACTACCATCGACTCCTCCGAACCGCGTGAGACTGCGCCCGTGTGGGAGACCATCTCGTCGATAGTCACGGGGAGAGTCGTGTCGTAGCCGAGACGCGTGTTGCCTACCGAGTCGCCGACGAGAAGAATGTCTACCTCGCCGTCGAGTATCTCCGCCGTAGGCGCGTCGTACGCCGTCAGCATCGTGATCCTCTCTCGGTTTTGCTTCATCTCACGGAGGTCTTTCACCGAAGTACGTGTCATTACCGTATCTGTCACACCGAGCACAGATAAACCATACCGTAGACCCGTGAAGTGCGGATCTGACACCACCACACAAATACTTATCCTATGAGTGTGTAGGCGTGAGTATGGGTGGGGTAAGTCTTCCCAGGGGGGAGAGTCTGTACGGCAGTCTCAGAACTGACTTCGTCGATGTCGACGGTCTCGTTGAGGACTTGGAGAGAACGCGTCTGACGGGATACGTGTCGGTCGAGGACGACAGAGACGAAGATGTCACGGGGGTATTCGTGTTCTCCGACGGTGATCCCGTCGGCGGCGTCTACCACGGTGTCGAGGTGGAGTCAGAAGACGTCGAGGGGAGTCTCGGAAGTCTCGTCGACGACGGCTACAGCCTGCGTGCTGTCTCTGTCCCTGACCGTCTCGCAGAGGCGGTTTCGGCGTCTGTCACCGGGGACACGGTTCACGAGTCTCTCCACACCGACTACGTCGACCCGAGAGGCTTCTTCGACGACCTCGAAGACGAAGGATTCACAGGCTCTGTCGTCCTCTCGTCGGAGACCGACAGTCTGTACGGCTGTGTGCATCTCAGAGACGGCGAGCCTTTCTACTCGGCGGTTCAGTCTCCGGACGAAATCCGTGAGGGCATGGGAACTGTAGTCGAAGTCATGGATGACGACTCGAATGAAGTCCTGGTCGACGTCTACGAGTACGACCATCCCGGCGACACCGACGGGACAGTGAGTCAGAGCCGTACTCACGACGACGGCTACGTCTACGGACGGAGCATAGCCGCTGTACGTGACAGTCTCTCCGACGTCTCGGGCGATATTCCGTTTATGACCGCGCTTGAGGAGGCGGTTCGGGAGAAAGACGTCGACGGCGTAGACATCGACGGGTCGAGAGTCGTAGTCGACCCCGAAGCCGACCCGGCGCGTGTCTCGGGGGTTCTCGACGAGGCTCTCGAATCCACTGAGGCAGTCCTGCGTGTCACACAGCAGAACCTCGAAGAAGGCGAGGTGAGGAGACGCGCAGTCGAGGCTCTGCGTGAGGAGACTGACGCGAGGTCGAACAGTGCCGCCGACGACATACTCGAATCAGTAGCACAGACCGAAGGATAGAATAGGAAACGCGAGAAGTTACGGATATGAAAGTTCTCGGGGTAGTGGGGCAGTCTGACTCGGGTAAGACGTCTCTCATCGAACGTCTCGTGGGCGAGGTCGACGCAACTGTAGCCACGGTAAAGTCGATACACCACGACATCGACGTGGACGAAGAGGGGAAGGACACATACAGACACTCCGACGCGGGAGCCGAGACTGTCGTCGGTGTCACGCCGTCGAAGAGCTTCGAGATCACTCAGGCGCGTGACTCCGACCAAGACGACGTCTCGAAGTCGGATCGTCTCTCCGAACACCTCGACCGACTCGCCGACGGCGGCTACGACTACGTCCTTGTCGAGGGATTCAAGCACAGCCGTCTTCCGAAGGTGGTTCTCGGAGATCTGAGCCACGATGACCTCGGCGGCGACGCCGTTCTGAGTGCCGACAAGGGCTCCGACGTCGATGTCACCGAGCTACTCGACGTGGTCGACGACTTGGAGGAGTATGAGACAGTAGGATCGCTCGTCCGACGCGCCAAGTCACATCCCGACTCGCCAAAGGCGGGGGCTGTGGCGACGTTCACGGGACGCGTGCGTGTCGAGAACCACGAAGACGCCGAGACTACACATCTCAGGTTCGAGAAGTACGAGGGGGTCGCCGACGAGAGACTCGACTCTATACGTTCCGAACTCAAACAGAGAGACGGAGTCTACGAGGTACTCATGTACCACAAGACAGGCGTCGTTGAGGGCGAGGAGGACATAGTCCACGTCGTCGTCCTCGCCGGACACCGTCAAGAGGCATTCGAGACAGTAGAGGACGGCATAAACCGTCTCAAGGACGAGGTTCCTATATTCAAGAAGGAGGTCACCGAGTCAGGCGACTACTGGGTACACAGCCGTCCGTAGTGTAGTATAGCAGTTAGTACGACTCTTCGAGTATCTCGACGAGGTCGTCGTGGTCGAGCTCGACGGGGTTCGTCTCTATCGCCATCTCCATGTACTCCTCGGAGTTGTCGGCGAGATCCTCTATCTCGTCCTCCTCTACTCCGAGGTCTTCGAGTGTCACGTCGAGTCCTATGTCCTCCTTTAGCTCCTCAAACGCGTCGACGACGTAGGTAGCGTCGAGGACGGGGTCTGCTATCTCGACTCCTAAGAGCTCCGCAATCTTTGAGTACTTCCTCTTCGTCTCCTTGTCTCCGTTCTCGACGTTGAATCTCGCGACCTCGGATGTCACAGCCGCGAGAGCGTCTCCGTGTGCGACCTCGGGATGGAGAGCACTCACGGAATGTGCGAGCGCGTGGGTCACTATGACCATGCTCGTCGTCTCACAGATTCCCGCGAGCGTGTCGGCGACAGCCATCTCCTCCCTCGCCTCGGGGTCGTCATCGACAGCGTCCCTGAGGTAGTCCCCGACCTTCTCTATACCCTTCTCGGCGAAGACGTCCGACATCGCGGTCGCACTCTCTGCGACGTACGCCTCGTTGAGGTGACACAGCGCGTCGAAGCCCGTTCTCGCGGTGAGCTTAGGTGGCATCTCGCCGGGTATGTCGGGGTCGACGACAGCGGCTTTGGGGACGAGTGGATCGCCACCGAAGCCGGGCTTGGCGTCCTCTTCCTCGTTCGAGATCACAGCCCACGGGTCGATGTGGCTCCCGGTTCCGCTCGTCGTTGGGACTGCGACTATCGGTAACGCTTCCTCGATCTCTTCCTCTCCTGTGCAGTATCCCCAGATCGATTCGTCGGGAGAGTCGAGAGACGCGAGTCCGAGTGCCATCGTCTTTGCTGTGTCCATCACACTACCGCCGCCCATAGCCACGACGACGTCGACGCCGTTGTCCCAGAGCTCTCTGATGCCGTTCTCGACGTTTTCAACCGTGGGATTGGGCTGGACGTTGTTATACACGAGGTACTCGACGTCTGCCTCGTCTAAGCTATCCTCGACGTCGTCCAAGAAGCCCGCCTCCTGCATCGCGTTTCTCGTCGTGACGACGGCGGCTGTGTCTCCGTACTCGCTCGTAATCTCTCCTATCTCGTTCCTTCTCCCGCGTCCGAAACGCAGGCTAGTGTCGGGATGGTCGTAGTCGAAGTTCATACATACGAAGATGGTGCTCGGCGGGGTTAACATTTCAGGTTTTGTCAACGGTAGGAGGTTTGACTTATATACCCAAACAGACCATAGATTTATGTGTTATCTGGGTCTGAATTATAAGGTCGGTACTTCCCAACTGAGTTAGCTCAGGGTCTTTGTTGAAGCCGGCTTGGATA
>JAXIOF010000026.1 GCA_034190545.1 Candidatus Afararchaeum irisae
GCGATTGAGTTCATGGCGTCGTTCCGGCTGTCGGAGTCCATTCTGAGGGTGAGGTCGCCGTCGGCTACCTCCGACATCACGTTTTCGTACTCCTGGGCTTTGTCTTCGAGATGGTGTCTCATCTCCTCCGCCTCACGTTTTGCCTTCTCTGCTTCCTCTTTCTGAGACTCCGCCTCTTCCTTGGCTTCCTCCGCCTCGTCGAGTGATTCGACCACGTTGTTCTTCATGTCACACGCAGCGTCAGTCAGACGCTCCATCTCGACGCTGTAATCCGACCTACGTATGTCGTGGTCGAGCTTTCCGTCGGCGACCTCCGAGGCGTCCTCTGCGAGGTTCCTTATCGGACGCGCGATACGGCGTGACATGAAGAATCCCACGAGGAGAACCGCGAACGCCGAACCTCCGGCTATGAGTATGCTCTGGTTCCGTATCTCACGTGACGCCGAGAGCATCTGTGATACGGGAACTGCGGCGACAGTGTAATACTCTACCCCGCTTGCGAGTGTCATTCTCTGGTACTCGGCGTGCCACTTCTCGCCGTTACGCGTGTAGCTGAAACTTCCGTTGTCTCCCGATAGCTCCTCGCTGGGTATGTTGAGGTTCCCGGCTACAGAAGTGTTGAACTCCAGGTTCGAGTTTTCGCCGTGGGCTACGTAAGCCGCACCGATCTCCTCGCCCTCGGCGTTGGTGTACGCCGGGTCGACGAGCATTCCGTACCCCTCACCTATCTCGAGGTTCTTGACGGGTGCTGTGATCTGTTTTGCCTCGTAGTTGATTATGACGAGTCCGACACGTTCGCCGTCGACCTCGACGGGAGTAGCATACCTTATCGCGGGAGAGTCGGTCGCCCTAGCTATGTTTATTGACGAGACGAGACGTAGACGCCGTCGGACTCGACCTCGTCGGGATTCATCACTTTTTCGAACCAGATCTTGTCGCCCTTGTAGTCCTTAGTGTCCTCCTCGCCGAGTTTGTAGCCTGTGAGGACGTTACCGTCCTTCCAGAAGACACGTATCATGTCGATGTTGGGGTTGTCCTCACCGACGTCTTGGAAGAACTCCTGTGTCTTCTGGTACTCCTGGTTTTCACCGAGTATCTGAGGATAAGCAGTTCCCTTCTCGTACTCGTCGACCTGTGAGCTTATCGTCTCGTTCCCATATCTGTGTTCGACAAGTCTCTGGACGTGGGGGTTCGCGGCGACTACCTTGACCTGTCTCTGGTAGAACTCCGACCTAGTCTTGGCGTTGTCCGAGATTCCGCTGACCTTCGACTCGTATACCTGAGTAGACTTTGACTCAAGAGCCGTCTCAGCCTCGGTTTCAGTTATGTAGGTCGTAATACCGAGAGGAACTAGACTACATACTAGAATAACTGCGACTATCTTGAATCCCAGCCTGTTCGTAATCCCACCGTTTTCACCTGACATTTGGTCTTAGGTGTGCTTACGATTATATAAGTCTTTGTCTAAGAAACCTCTTTAATTTGACAAAGACGTCTTTTCGCACCATAAATGGGTTCTAAGACCAGCTCGGAGACCTCAATCCAAGCCGGATTTTCATACTAAACTCCAGAAATACCCCTATGCTCCAGAAAGCCTGTAAAACTCGGGATTTATCGTGCTAATCAAATTTCTTCACTCACTCTAAGAACTGTTCGTTCACTGCGGGGGACATGGTCACTCCGTTCACTGTCCCTCGATTCTCACTTAGTTCGAATGCGAGGGAAGGGATTCGAACCTCGGTCAGTCCGTGCTACCGCACTTCCTTCCCTGATCCGAATCCTTCCTTCTCGTTCACTCACTCTAAGAATCGTTCGTTCACTGCGAGGGACATGGTCACTCCGTTCACTGTCCCTCGATTCTCACTTAGTTCGAATGCGAGGGAAGGGATTCGAACCCTTGGACCTCTTCAGGAGCGGATCTTAAGTCCGCCGCCTTTGGCCAAGCTCGGCAACCCTCGCCCTAAAACTGAGTTGAGTTTACATTAGAACGTAGGCAAAGGGCGACAGTATCATCGCGAGAGCGAACAGAATGGCTATTATCTTCTTCATGTCTATCTCTACGTCCATACCCGAGATTATCGTTACAGAGTGTTAACCCTTCTGTTTGAGAAGGAGTCTCTTGAGAACCGACTTCTGCACGTGCATCCTGTTCTCTGCCTGTCTCCATATCACGGAGTGGTCGCCGTCCATGACCTCGTCTGTGACCTCCTCTCCTCTGTGTGCGGGAAGACAGTGCATGAAGACGTAGCTGTCGTCGGCGTCTCCGAGTAGATCCGAGTTCACCTGGAAGCCGTCGAACTTCTCCAGCTTCTCCTCGCGGTTGTCGTCTCCCATGCTGACCCACGCGTCTGTGTAGATCACGTCGGCGTCGTTTACAGCTTCAGATGGGTCGTGAGTTAGGAGAACCTCGCTCCCGGACTCCTCTGCGAAAGATCGCGAGTTCTCTACAGTCTCCGAGTCGGGTTCGAGCCCCTCTGGCGTAGCGACTCTGATGTTGGAACCGAGCTTCGAAGACGCGTGGAGAAGTGAGTGACAGACGTTGTTACCGTCGCCTACCCAGGCTATATCGACTTCGTCTAAGTCTCCTTTCACCTCCTGTATAGTGAAGAAGTCGGCGAGTGCCTGGCAAGGATGGTTGTAGTCGCTCAGACCGTTTATTACGGGAACGTCGGCGTGTTCGGCGAGTTCGAGGACGTCGCCGTGGTCGTGTACACGTGCCATTATGCCGTCTACGTATCCCGAGAGGGCGCGCGCAGTGTCGGCTACGGTCTCACCACGTCTGAGCTGTATGTCGTTCTCCGAGAGGTACACGGCGTGTCCGCCTAGCTGTGTCATTCCCGTCTCGAACGAGACACGTGTTCTCGTTGAGGGCTTCTGGAATACCATCCCGAGTGTTCTGTCGCCGAGAGGAGGATGGGGATGTCCGTCCATCTCCTCGTACTGACTCTTCATACGTCGGGCTTCGTCGAGGAGATGTCTTAACGTGTGGCGTGAGACTGAGTCAAGTCCTATGAAATCACTCAGGCTCGAACTCAAGTCCGAAGATGACGTCGACATGGTATGTTATGACGAACCCCAGTCATTAAAAAGTATACGAACCAGGACGCACGACGCAAACCTTTTGGTTACTAAATACAAAGTTGGGGTATGTCCGAAGCTGAATCCGGAGACGATTCCGAAGCCGAGTCCGAGGTCACTGAGGACGAGGTACTCGACGCTCTCAGAGAGGTACACGACCCCGAGATACCCGTAAACGTCGTCGATCTAGGTCTGATATACGAGATGGATATAGACGACGGACAGATAGACATAGACATGACTCTCACAAGCATGGGCTGTCCGACTGCCGACGCGATTGTGCGTGACGTAGAGCTTACAGCCGAACAGGTCGACGGCGTCGAAGACGTAGACGTCGAACTCGTCTGGCAGCCTCCTTGGTCGCCCGAGAAGGTCTCCGACGACGGGAAGAAACAGCTCAGAGCGATGGGTATCAACGTATAGTATAAGACGTGAGCCCCGAGATAGACTCGGACACACACGTCGGTGTCTCGTATGAGGATCTCCTGCGTCTCGAAGACGAGGGCGAGGCTCTCCGCCGTCTCAAGAAGAGAGCCGAAGAGATCGGAGTCCTCAGCGACTCGGCGGAGACATACGTCATAAAAGACCTCGGAAGGAAACACGACGTACATATAGACTTCTACTCACTCCCCGGAAAGCTCGACTGCCTCCAGAGGTCGAAGAAGGAAGACCATCCTCCCGAGACGGAGTACGTCTACATAGGCTCGGGGAAGAGAGACGAGGTAATAGCAGACAGAGCCGGCTGGGAGTACGTCGAACTCGAAGACGTTTCACGGGAGTTCGGATGGGAAATCTCTGACTCCTAGTAAGACTATTTTCGTCTACGTCTCTACGTCTCTACTTCTCTTCCTGACTCAGATCCCAGCTTCCCCTCTCGGCGGCTTCCTCGACGTCGGTGTACTCCCATCCTGCCTTCTCGGCTACGGCTTCGTCCCTTCTCGAAGCACCCACGAAGACGTAACGGTCGGAGTCAAACCTTCCTCTCTCCTTCGTCTTCTGTAATGTCTGTAACTTACCTCCCTCGTCGGAGAAGAAGTCTATGTGTATGTCACGGCTCGTGCAGAATCCGTTCACTACGTGTTTGGGCTTCGAACTCACTATTCCGACGTGGTCGGTCCAGCCCGAGACCGAGTCAAAGACCTCGTTCGGCTTACGAAACCTGTCTACGACACCCTCGAACGAGAGAGCGAGACAGACGTCTTCGTCGTCACTTTTTTCTTCGTCTTTATCGACTGACATAGAGCTTACACAGAGTCGGAGTCGGTGAAGTATACGTCTTCTGATCCGGAAGACGTATCCGTGAGATCGAATTATATACTCCAGATTTCGATGGACGACTCTGACTCTGACTCAGACTCCGACGAGGACTTCTCAGCATCTCACCCAGACGTCTCCGAGGCTGAGGTCGGGACAGACGACCACGACCCAGACCCAGACCGAGGCGAGGTCGTCCTCGTCGGAACTGCCCATGTCTCACGCGAGAGCGTAGAGAGAGTACGCGAGTCGATAGAGAAAGAGAAACCCGACGTAGTAGCTGTCGAGCTCGACGAGAGGAGGTATCTGTCTATGAAGGGCGAGAACGACGAGAGCCTCGACCCTCGTGACCTCCTTCAGGGATTCGAGATATTCGTCTACTGGCTTCTCTCTTTCATACAGACACGTCTCGGTGAGAGGTTCGGAATAGAGCCCGGCGCTGACATGATGGCTGCGGTCGAGACGGCTGAGGAGTACGCGATTCCCGTCGCACTCGTAGACAGGGACATACAGGTCACGGTCAAACGTCTCTGGTCGAGGATGACCTTCTTAGAGAAGATCAAGTTCTTCGGTGCTCTCGTAGCGGGCTTACTCGGCTTCGGAGGCGGAGAAGAGATAGACGTCGAGGAGATAGCCAAGGGCGACATGGTTCACAGTCTAATGGAGGAGTTCCGTGAGTTCTCCCCCCGGGGCGCGGAGGCTCTCATCGACGAACGTGACGCCTACATAGCCTCGAATCTCGTCGATCTCAGAGACCAAGGACATAAGGTAGTCGCTGTGATAGGAGCGGGACATAAGCCGGGCATAGAGAGGTACCTCGAAGACCCAGAGAGCATACCTGACGTTCCCGAGACTGCCGACTCGGGCGGTGGCTTACTCCCCTTCTCCTTCTCGCCGTTCAAGATAGTTGGATACCTCATAAGTGGCTTCGTGGTTCTGATGTTCGTCCTCCTCTTCATGGCGGGAGCATCGAACGCACTCCTCGCACGCCTCTTCGTCTACTGGTTCGCGATAAACGGGGTTCTGTCTTTCGCAGGGGCTCTCGTAGCAGGCGGACGTCTGACGAGTGCCCTCACCGGAGGACTCGTGGCATGGATGACCTCGATAAACCCCGCGCTCGCCCCAGGATGGTTCGCGGGATACGTCGAGCTACGTCACACAGACGTGAGCGCGCGCGACATAACAAGTATAAACGAGACACTCAACGACACGACTCTTACTTTACGTGAGGTCTTCTCCGACATCTACGGCATTCCCACCTTCCGACTCTTTCTCGTCGTCGCACTTACTAACGTCGGAAGTATGGTCGGAACAGCACTCTTCGTCTTCGTTCTCCTACCCTACCTAGGGGCTGACGTCGACATGGCGCGTCTCCTCTCGCGCGGGCTCGCCAACAGCTGGGACAGTCTGACTTCTCTTTTCTGACCTCACCGTTTCGGTCTTTCACGGTTCTTCACACGGTTTCAGATCTAAACTAAATGTCTTTCCATGTAAAGGCGGGATGGTAACCCCTATCACTGCGGGCGATTTTGACAACCCTTATCTTTCCCCCCGTAATACAAAGAAATGCGAAGCGCGGTGGAGGAGGACGCGACGGACGCCTTCTCCTGCCACCGCTCGCATATCGTGACAGATAACCGACATGTTTATGTGGGTACACGGTATGCGTTAAAGTACGGAAGACGTGACGGAGGTGTTCCCGGTTTTCGGGAGTGCCCCACCGGGAACCGATGTGTTTAAGTACACATCTTCCCAATGTTCAAATCCGCACTAAGATGGGAACGTTTGGTTCTCATCCACGTATGGACGTGGATCAAAGCCTTTAAGCCCATACGTGATGTACGATAAGATCCGAAGGACATGAGGGTCTGACCCCTGCGGAACTCCGTAAGATCGGATCTGAGGTTAGCTCTGGTAGTTCGGTGATATCCGACAGGTGTCGGTTCACCGGGCTCCAGTTCTTACTGGAATCCCGCCAGCCTCCCTGCCCTTGGGGCAGGGAAATTCCGGTTGATCCTGCCGGAGGCTATTGCTATTGGGGTTCGACTAAGCCATGCGAGTCGAGAGTCATTTGGACTCGGCATACTGCTCAGTAACACGTGGTCAAACTGCCCTGTGGAAGGAGATAACCTCGGGAAACTGAGGATAATATCCTATAGGTGCCTACAGCTGGAATGCTTTGGCACTCAAATGTTCCGACGCCACAGGATGTGACTGCGGCCGATTAGGTTGACGGTGGGGTAACGGCCCACCGTGCCCATAATCGGTACGGGTTGTGAGAGCAAGAACCCGGAGATGGGATCTGAGACACGATCCCAGGCCCTACGGGGCGCAGCAGGCGCGAAACCTTTGCACTGTGCGAGAGCGCGATAAGGGAACCCCAAGTGCCCGCGCCAAGCGTGGGCTTTTCTGTACCGTAAAATGGTACAGGAATAAGGTCTGGGCAAGACCGGTGCCAGCCGCCGCGGTAACACCGGCAGACCAAGTGATGGCCGATATTATTGGGCCTAAAGCGTCCGTAGCCTGCCGGGTAAGTCCATCGGGAAATCCGCCCGCTCAACGGGCGGACGTCCGGTGGAAACTGCCTGGCTTGGGACCGAGAGACCCGAGGGGTACGTCGGGGGTAGGAGTGAAATCCTGAGATCCTCGACGGACCGCCGGTGGCGAAAGCGCCTCGGGAAAGCGGATCCGACGGTCAGGGACGAAAGCCAAGATCTCGAACCGGATTAGATACCCGGGTAGTCTTGGCCGTAAACAATGCTCGCTAGGTGTGACGTAGGCTACGAGCCTGCGTTGTGCCGAAGGGAAACCGCGAAGCGAGCCGCCTGGGAAGTACGTCCGCAAGGATGAAACTTAAAGGAATTGGCGGGGGAGCACTACAACCGGAGGAGCCTGCGGTTTAATTGGACTCAACGCCGGACATCTCACCGGCCCCGACAGCAGTAATGACGGTCAGGTTGATGACCTTACTCGACGCTGCTGAGAGGAGGTGCATGGCCGCCGTCAGCTCGTACCGTGAGGCGTCCTGTTAAGTCAGGCAACGAGCGAGACCCGCAC
>JAXIOF010000027.1 GCA_034190545.1 Candidatus Afararchaeum irisae
TCAGGAATAGAGTTCGACGTCTACGCGACTGTGCCGCCACAGCCTCTCTTCGACGCATTCGAGCCGCGGCGTGCCGACGACGACGAGGCTGAGAGGCTCGTCGATCTTCTCTCACATCCGCGTGTCGTGGGTGTCGGAGAGACGTCTTGGATACGTTTAGTCGGACGTGAGACGCCCGCCGAGATCCTCTACGAAGCCGCGAAAGAAGAACGAAAACGCGTCACAGGACACGGAGCCGGCTGTTCCGACGAGAACTACGAGGCGTTCGCGTCGGTCATAGACGACGACCACGAGGCTATCTCGGGAGACGGACTCCTCGAACGTGTCGAGAACGGCGTCCACGCAGTCGGACGGTACGGATCTATACGTGACGACATCCGCGCCGTCGGGGACGCATACGACGAGGTCGGCTTCAGCCCCGAGATATCGCTCTCGACCGACGGGATGTGGCCTCGGGAGCTAGTCGAGGAGGGCTACATGGACGTCGTCGTGAGGAAGGCGATAGAAGAAGGGGTCGATCCCATAGACGCGGTAAGTATGGCGA
Source organism: Candidatus Afararchaeum irisae (assembly GCA_034190545.1). NCBI lineage: Archaea > Methanobacteriati > Methanobacteriota > Halobacteria > Halorutilales > Halorutilaceae > Afararchaeum (SeqCode) > Afararchaeum irisae (SeqCode). The sequence goes on from JAXIOF010000027.1 coordinate 545, forward strand.
CCTACGTCCCAGCGCGTTACTACGGTCTCGAAGACGTCGGAAGTCTGACCCCCGGAAAGACTGCGAATATCGCGGTTCTCAACAGTCTTGAGGAGGTCGAAGTATCGACGGTTCTCTACGAGGGCGAGGTAGTCTACGACTCCGAGTCAGGGAAGGCTCCGTCCCCAGAAGACGGAGACGAAGACAGAGACGAAGACTGGGAAGGACACGACTACCCCGACCGCTTCTACGACTACATAGACGTCACGACCGACGTAGACGACCTGAGGGTCGACTCGGATGTCGCTGTCGACGGGGAGGTACGTGGAATAGAGTACTCGGGAGGTCTCCTGTCGGGAGAGACGGCTGTCGAGCCGCGCGAGGAGGACGGCGAGTTACTCTCCGATCCCGAGAACGACGTTCTCAAGATATCCCTCTTAGACAGACATCCCGACTCCGACGGCACCGGATTCACGGGGTTTGTCACGGGATTCGGGATAGAAAAGGGGGCGGTCGCGACCACACTCACGTGGGAGACGCCGGGCGTCCTCGCCGTAGGAGCCGACGACGACGAGACCGTGAGGGCGGTCGAGAGAATAAACGAGATCAACGGAGGCTGGGCAGTCGTACGTGACGGCGACGTGATCGCGGAGCTTCCGGCTAAGCTGGGAGGGGTCTGTTCTGACATGAGGGTTGAGGAGACCGCGAGACTTTACGGAGAGGTCGATGACGCGATAGAGAGCCTCGGAAGCGATGTCGACCGTCCTATGCTCGGACTCCAGACGCTCGCCTTCTTCGGGGTGCCGTCTCTCAAGATGTCTTTCTCGGGATACGCAGACGTCCTATCGCGTGAGGTCGTTGGACTCGATCTCGACGAGTAGTAGTATAATCCGAAACGTCGACTTCCTAATATGTAAGCTTAAGGGTCACGAGGGACTAACCAATCCAAGTAATGAAGCCCAAGAAGGTTCTAACGGTTGCAGTCCTCGTTCTAGGCATCTCAGTTGCCTACTACTCGATGAACGCCGCGCCTGTAACGAGCGACCAGACCTACTCGTACCACGGGGGTACAGCGTGGCACTCTAACTACACCGAGGCGAAACAGATAGCACAGGAGAAGAACAAGCCCATGCTTCTCTACTTCTGGGCTACTTGGTGTACCTACTGCGAGGACTACGACCAGAAGGTGTATACCGACGAAGATGTGAGGAACCAGCTCGAGGACTACGTCTTAGTGGGGGTCAACATGGATAGGAACGACGAGGTCACGGAACGTCTCAAACGTGAGTACGACGCCAATTACCCGCCACAGCACGTCATACTCACGCCCGACGGTGAGACTGTGACTGAAATCAACGGATACGCCAAGAAGGAGACATTCCTTAGGATACTCAAAAACGCTAAGAGGGAGGTCTAAGATAAGATGAAAGCTGGAAATATACTCATAGGACTCTCAGCCGTAGCCGGGATAGTCTCGACTCTACTGCTTCTCTACGACTACGCTAAGGAGACAGAGAGATTCACGAAGGTCGTCTCGGTGCTCATACCCGTAACTTCGTTCGGTCTCGTCTCGGCACTCGTCTACCTGACATACCAGTTCGTGACAGGCGACTATACCAACCTCTATGTCTGGGAGAACTCCGCTGACTACCTAGGTCTTTTATATAAGGTCACAGGAGTATACGCCGCGAACGAAGGTTCGATACTCCTCTGGGGAGCGATAGCCTCAGTCGTCTCAGCCTGGGCTATGGTCACGAAAGGGATTAAAGGCAAACACAACAAGCTCGTACAGTCTATATCTGTTGGGGTCGTGGCGTACTTCGCCGGAATGTTACTCACACAGAGCCCTTTCAAGTCGATATATCAGGAGTTCCCTGATGCACCCCAGGGTTTCGTACCGCCCGACGGAAGCGGTCTAAATCCTCTCCTCATAGATCCTTTCATAGCTATACATCCTCCCCTGATGTTCACATCTTACTCTCTTCTCATAGTCCCGTTCGGAATAGGAACGGCACATTTCATCTCAAAGGTGCGCGGTGACGGCGGCATATTCGACGACTGGATAGGGAGTGTCATGAGATGGCTGCGAGTATCGTGGCTCTTTCTCACAGTCGCAATAACTCTCGGCGGTATCTGGTCGTACCGCGTCCTCGGATGGGGTGGATTCTGGGCATGGGATCCCGTCGAGACCGCGATACTCGTGCCATGGCTCTTCCTCACGGCGACGATACACTCGGTGACTAACTACCGTGGAAACAGGGAGTACAGCATACTCGCTCCTGCGTCGATATCTGTAGTATTCGCTCTCACGGTCTATACGACGACAGTCGTCAGAAGCGGTGTCTTCAGGAGTGTCCACTCGTTCGCGACGGGTGGTATTGGTATGTCGGTTCTGATACTCATGGGAGCCACGACTCTACTTGGCTTCGTGCTTCCTACGGGTTACTGGTTCCTCAAGAAGGACGAGTCGGACTCAGACGAGACTCCGGATGAGTGGATTACACGGTCGAACATCATCCATCTCGGCGTCCTCCTATTCGGACTCCTGACTTTCGTCTCGTTCTGGGGGCTCTCGTTCCCGGTTCTGAGAGACATGGCGACGGGAATCGAGGTCAGCGTCGACAGTAAGTACTACAACCTCTGGAGCTACCCACTCATCGTAATAACGGTTCTGTTAGCGGGATTCTACATGGACTACGATGTCGAGGGCAAGAAGAAGAGCCTGATGGGGCTCGGACTCTTCTCAACTGCGACGGTAGTTGCGGCGTTGATTTCACCTTCGAGTCAGTGGCACCTAGCCGAGACGACCGTCAACGACCAGATAGTCTACCGGAGTATAGGAAACGTCAGCGTCCTCTCTGCTGTTCCTCCCGCAGTCTATCTCTCGTTCTCAGTTGTAAAACGTCTCTTGAGTAGAATCTCGACTTCGGCGGGACGTAACCGTAAGCTCAAGGAGACGGGTATTACGGTGATACACGTCGGAGTCGCAGTCCTCTTTGTCTCGGTGTCATTCACATACCTCTTCACAGTACAGTCGTCGGTGATAGTCGACGGAGTAAACAACATTGACGACGCCGAGATGTACAATGTCCCCGACTCTGACTACTCAATAAACGTCCTCGGATACGAGGAGACACGGACGCCGTCGGTCGAGGAGTCGGTGACCTCCCCGAGTGAGGTTCCGAGCCTCAGATCGAATGTCACTACGGTGGGCGGCACTATCACGGAAGTTAGAGAGACAGGCAACCTCTCGATGGGGCGTCTCGGTGACACCAATGTCTGGGTCGCGATGAGGTCGCAGGGAGTCATACAGAAAGGCGACAACGCCGTAGCCCGGGGTAGAATTCTGAGAAACATACTGCCTCAAGTCGAGGCGGTCGTATTCACGAGTGCCGACAGCTATGGAACTATGGCGAATCCTCCTGAGGGTGTCGCAGAGCCGCGCGTGAGATCGAACGTCCTCAACATAGAGGTCTATGAAAACGGCAAATACGTCGCAGCCGGAGAAGTGAGTCAGAGTACATTCACGCGGACGAGGATGACCACTAACAATGTCCTGATAGACCGCGGTCTCATGAAGGACATATACGTCATAGGATCGATAGACAGCGGAACTGCCTCGATTACTATAAAGACTATCCCCCTGACGAACCAGGTCTGGTTCGGCGTGGGTCTCCTCGTCTTAGGGATGTCGCTCGTTCTAGTCTTTGATCCGAGACACGGCTTGATTCCGGCGTTTAGAAGGAGGAAAGACAAGACCCCGAGCGGGGACAAGAAGGCACGTGCTACCGACGACTGACAGCTACAACTGGACTAGACTGATGGAATAGAGTCGAATCGGGCTTTTCCTCACTCTTCTACTCTTCTAAGACGTAGCCGAAGGTCATCAAGCCCGCTAGGAAGACTATTCCGTCGTAGACGAGAAGGGTTCTTAGCCATCCGGCGTAGCTTCCACCTTCTGTGACTACCCTTGTGAGCTCTATTCCCGACAGGAGTACGGGTATCATCAGAGGTATCAGAAGTATCGGAAGAACCGTCTCACTCAGGTTCGACTTCGAGCTGAGTATCGACATCAGGACACCTACCGACGAGAAGCCGAGAGACGCGACGACTACGACCCCGATGACGAGAGGTGACTCGGCGATCCCTATGGGGTAGTCGAGGAATATAGTCACGAGTACGAGCGAGAGGCTTCCGACTACTGTCACGAAGAGCGATGTACTCAGAACCTTACCGACGTAGATTGCCGATCTGTCTACGGGGACGAGCATTAGACCCTCTATCGCCGAGTCGGACTCCTCGACTGACGCCGAGCGCGTCATTCCGACGGTTCCCGAGAAGACGAATGCGATCCAGAGCGCGCCTCTTCCGACGCCCCCGAGGTTCTCGAAACGTCTCACGAAGGCGAAAGAGAAGACGACGACTATCAGCGACGCGAAGACGACAGACGAGTTTATCGTACTCTTAGTTCGTGACTCCAAGAGAACGTCCTTGCGTGCTACCTCGTAGACAACCCCCAAGAACTCTCTCGCGGTCACTCCAGACCCCCCTTCTGTATTCCGACTGACGAATGGTAGATCGACTCGAGTTCGTCTAAGCTGTCAAACTCCGACCTGTCGACGTCACGTTTCACCCTGCCCTGATCGAGGAAGACGAGCCTGTCACAGTGGTTGTAGCCCTCCTCTAAGCTGTGTGTCGTCATAACCACTGTTCTGTCGGTGAAGTCGTCGAGTATTCCCCTCAGGGTCTCCGAAGACCTCTGGTCGAGTCCGGCGTAGGGCTCGTCTAATAGGAGTATCTCGGGGTTGTGGAGAAGAGCACGCGCGAGCGAGAGTCGTTTTCTCATACCGTGGGAGAAGCCCGAGACTACGTCGCCCCCTCTCGACGACAGACCCACGTCTTTGAGCCTCCGTCGAACCTCGCTGGGGTCGACGCCGTGGAGACGTGCGTGGAGACGCAGGTTCTCGCGCGCCGTGAATCCGTCGTAGAGCATCGAGTCGTGGGATACGACTCCGAGCCTGCTACGTATTTCGGGCTTGTCACCCCTGACCTCTTCGCCGTCTATGTAGACGCTCCCGTCTGTCGGCACTGAGAGCGTAGCTACCATACGTAGAAGGCTCGTCTTTCCCGCACCGTTGGGACCGAAGAGACCCACCGACTCCCCCTCGTCTATCCCGAGATCGACCTTATGGACAGCCTCGAACCTCCCGTACCTCTTCGTCACCCTGTCGATCTCTATCAGAGACATCTATGTAGTGTTACTTCCGGCGATCCACACATAAGTGTGTCTCTGTCGTCTGTCGGATAGTATAAGTGTTTAAGACGCGTAGAGCCTCCGATGGCTGTCTCGACTACTCTTCCGGGTATCACTGCGGCGTTCGTCGCGGGTCTACTCACGGTTCTGACACCATGCTGTATACCGATGATACCCCCGCTCCTCTCGGGAAGCGTGGGACACCGTCTCCGTCCCGTCTTCATAGTCTCAGGGAGCGTGATCACTTTCACGGCACTCGGCGTAGCGAGCGGAACTCTCGGCTCTCTGAGTCCCGAGGCTCTACGTCTCCCGTCGATGGTTCTCATAATCGCGTTCGGAGCCGTGATGGCGGACGACGACTTCTATGCGGTCTACTCGAAGTACTCGTCACGTGTCTCGTCTTCGGCGTCACGTGCGGTCGACTCTTTCGACTCCGACGAGCATCCTCTCGCGTCGGCATTCTTCCTCGGTCTCCTACTGGGAGCTATCTGGCTCCCGTGTGTCGGACCCGTCTTAGGAGCCGTACTCGCCTACGTCGGCACGACAGGCGACGTCGTAACTAGCGGATCGCTCCTCTTCGTATACGGCGTCGGCTTCTCAGTACCGCTTCTGGGGATAGCCTACGGAGGCAAGACCGGAGGCAAGGCTCTCATGGAGAAACTCGACATGGGAACGACCGAGAAGATACGTCAGGCGGCAGGCTACCTACTTATCGCTACGGGAGTCGGGATACTCTTTGAGGTCGACAGACTGGTAATGTCAGTCATGTGAGGACTCTTCGGAGTCCTTAAGTAGTTATATTAGATACGACAGTTAGGAGAATGGTATCGTCGTCATACATACTCAGCCGTCTCGTAAGACTCACGAGAGTCGTGATGTGGAGCCGGGTGGTCAAGTGGGGTGCTCTCGTCACTGGAGTAGTGTCGCTGGGCCTCGTCTTCGGCTACGCTTCGAAGACTATGTACGGCATAGAACACCAGGTAAATCTAATCGCTTACTGGCACATAGCGATGGCGTGGACAGCCGCAGTCGCCCTCTCAGTGACATTCGTGGGAAGCGTGCTCTACCTGCGTTACGGCGGGCGTTTCTGGAACAACCTAGCCCACTCGGCGGGGGAGATAGGCTTCATGTTCGCTACTCTGACACTTATCACGGGAAGCATCTGGGGACGTATAATCTGGAACTCGTGGTGGGAGTGGAGCGACGTACGTCTAGTGACCTTCCTGATAGTCTGGTTCATATACGCGGGATACCTCATAGTCTACTCCGCGAGCGAGAAGAGGAGGGGAGGCGACGGGAAGTACGCCGCGGTCTACGGCATAGTCGGCTTCGTGACCGTCCCGATATCGTACATATCGACTTCGCTGTGGACTCCAACATTCCACGAGAAGACTCTCGGTAACCCCGATGTGAGTGCCAACATAGACCCGACGACACTCATGGTCTCGCTCGTCGCGGTGAGTCTCCTGTATGCCTACCTCATGACGGTACGTATAGACATACATGAGCTTGAGGACAGGGTCATACTCGAAAGAGAAACGAAGAAGGTAAGATCAGACACGAGGTAGATAAAGTATGGAGCCACTTCTACTAGTCGGATACAGCCTAATCTTCATAGGCATATTCATCTACACCCTCTTCATGAGGAGACGTATAAAACGTCTGGAGCAGAGAGTCGCCGACCTACGTGACGACTCTTAGGTGTTAAGTGTTAGGTGTCAGCTGTCGGGGACTAAGCTGTACATCACGAAGAGGAATCCGACCGTCGTAATCAGGTTGTTGACTGTTAGAAGCGACTGTGTGCGTGAGAAGTCGACGAGAAAAGCACTCACAGCCGTTCCGATCGAGGCAGCCACGATGAGTACGAAGCCGACCGAGAGGTATACCATGTCAGTCCTCTGTGTCCTGATGTAAGCCCGCACTGAGACGGCTACGAGCGACATACCCGCGGCTGCGACGGTGAGGCTGAAGACAGTGTAGAGCATCTCCAGTGTCTGCATCTTTAAGCTCATATTATACGTGTCTTCTACGCAAGAAAACCCTGTCGATAGTTATAAATCTGACCTCCCGGTTATCAGATGAGATAACTCGGGGTAGCGTCACTGACGTTTGAGGTCGTCCCAGATATCGACCAGTTTCTCCTCTGCGTCGGTTATCTCGTCCATCTCTATCGTGGGTGTTCCGTTCCCCTCGAAGAGTATACGTATCTCGTTGACCTGTGTCCTGTAGACCTTAGTACGTCTTCCCTCGTCGGAGAGAACCCTGTCTTCGAGTTCGAGGAGACCTGTGTCCTGAAGCTCCTCTATCCTGCGGTAACACGTGGCTATGGGTATGTCGAGTTCGTCGCTGAGCTCCTGGGCGGACTTGGGTCTCCGCGCCGAGTCGAGAATCTCGGGGTTGTACTTGTTCCCGAGAGCCTCCAGAACCTCAGACTCAGACGAGTCCATTGGGTTTAGATACGTCCATATAGTTAAAACCGTGTTGCTATCTGTCCTCTCCGTCTCCGTAGGGATACCTCGTCGTCTCACAGCAGGTCTGACACGTCACAGCCACGCGTCCGTCGTCGACACGGACACGTGAGTTGTCGCCGTAGACGAGGAAGCTTCCGCAGCCGGGACAGACACGTCTCTTGAGTCTCCGTGGAAGCGAGACACGACATCTCATGCCTATCTCACGCGCCCTCTCAACGTACTTGTCGGCGTACTCGCTCGCCTCATCGCAGTCGGAGTGGTATATCTCGTCGGCGAGAGAGAAGAGCCGATGTATTCTTTCCTCTGCGATTTCCTCTTCCGTCTTTGTCACGTAGGAATCTAATGTCGCGGGAGTTATATCTGTAGCGGGACAGTTCGAATGTAGTATGCTCTTCGTAACCGGCAACGAGGGAAAGGCGAGAGAGGCACAGGAGATACTCGGCGATGAAGTCGAAGTCGACAGGGTAGAGTACGACTACGCCGAGATACAGTCGGACTCCCTAGAGGAGATCGCTGTGAGAGGGGTCAAGGAGTGTTATGACGAGTTCGGGGAGGAGGTCTTCGTCGACGACTCGGGTCTCTTCGTAGAAGGTCTCGGAGGCTTCCCCGGACCGTACTCGTCGTACGTCTACTCGACACTCGGGAACGACGGAGTCCTGAAGGCGGTGGAGTCAGCAGAAGACAGGTCGGCGAGTTTTAGATGTGTGGTCGCCTACACCGACGGCGACGAAGTACGTACCTTCGAGGGACGTGTCGAGGGACGTATAACTCACGAGAAACGCGGGGACGGCGGCTTCGGATTCGACCCCATATTCGAACACGACGCCAAGACATTCGCCGAGATGTCGTCCGAGGAGAAGAACGAGGTCTCCCACCGCAGGAGGGCGTTCGAGAGGCTCGCTGACTGGTACCGCCAAGCTTAAAGCCCGAGAACGGCTCTCTTGAAACATGGCTAGAATGCACACGAGGAAGAGAGGACAGAGCTCTTCCGACAAACCCGTAGTCGACGAGGCTCCTGAGTGGAGTGCTCAGGACGCCGACGCAGTCGAGGAACGCGTTGTAGAGCTCGCCGAACAGGGTCTTTCGAGCGCCGAGATAGGAGTCCGTCTCAGGGACGAGGGCGTCAAGGGCAAGCCAGTCACCGACGTCAAGCTCGTCACGGGTAAGAAGATCTCCGAGATAATGGAGGAGAACGACGCCGACCCCGAGTACCCCGAGGATCTCACCAACCTGATGGCTAAGGCTGTCGGAGTGCGTGACCAGCTCGACGGCAACCCCAACGACGCCTCGAACAAGAGGGCACTCCAGAACGTCGAGAGCAAGATACACAGGCTCATCGACTACTACCAGGGCGACAAGATCCCCGAGGACTTCAAGTACAGTCCCGAGAAGGCTCGTGAGATAGTCGGAGAAGAGTAGCTCCGGTTCTCTTCTGTTATAGGATAGCCGTGTCTCCTTCGCTTCTCCGAGAGAACGCACGTAAGGCAGCCGACCTGCTTCGGCGCGAGGAGTTCGTCGAGGTCGTCTCCCACAACGACGCCGACGGTCTCTCGACGGCGGGTATCGTCTGTGATCTACTCTCGCGCTGGGAGACGAGGTACCACTTCAGATGTGTCGACGACCCTGGTAGGGTCGGTTCCCACGTCTCAAAAGACGTCACGACTGTAGCGTGTGACCTCGGAGCGAGCTATCTCGACCGTCTCCCCCCCAACACCGTCGTGGTCGACCACCATCCCTCGGAGGGACGCGGTGGGTTCGGAGGAGTCTTAGTCACACCGAGAGACGAGGGGGACACCGACGACGAGGCGAGTTCGAGCTGTGGCGCACATATCGTTGCGAAGGTGTCGGGGTCGGGAGCTAAGACAGCCGACACGGCTCTCCTCGGTGCTATAGGCGACGACGTCTTGGACTCGGGATCGGATCTAGTCGAGGAAGTAATAGACGACGGCGTCGAGTCGGGTGTCATAGACGAGACAGTCGGAGCGCGCCTCGTTGGGGAGAGAGCCGACGTGGCACTAGCTTACTCGACAGATCCCTACACCGAGTACACGGGCGACATCGAGGCGGCACGTGGCTTCGTCGAAGAGCTGGGTCTTCCTATATCTGTCGCGGATATGGACGACGAGGAGTCACGACGTTTCTCGACTGCGGTCTTCCTCTTAGCTCTCAGAGAGGCGTCGAACCCCGAAACAGCAGCCGAGACAGTCGGAGAGAGGTACCGTCTCGTGGGTTCGACTGTCGAGGACGCCCACACCTTCGCGGCGTACGTAGAGGCGTGTGGCAAGACGGGGAACCCCGGCTTGGGTCTCTCTCTGTGTCTCGGAGACGCGACGGGTGACGTGAAGAAGGCACGTAAGCTCTACCGCTCATTCGAGTCGAGTCTCATAGATGAGGTCGAAAACGCCGATGTCGAGGAAGAAGACGGCTCGGGACTGTGCACCGTCAGAATCTCGGGCGGATTCGACACGGGATCGGTCGCCGACGTCTTCTACAGATGGATCTCCGACTCCGAAGTAGTTGTCGTCGTCAACCCCGACGGCGAGATGAGCCTTAGGTCGGGGTCGGAGGTCGACGCAGGCAGGACACTCAGAGACTGTGCGTCAAGAGTCGGCGGCGAGGGCGGAGGACATCCCGAGAGAGGAGGGAGCGTAGTGCCGAGCGAGACGAAAGATGAGTTCATAGACTGTGTAAAGGAGGCGGTAGAGTGAAATCCAAGGTCGAGTTCGAGACATACCACGACAGCCCCGAGAAGGTCGCTCTCTCGGTGTCCCCCGACAACACAGACGAGATGGAGACCGAGGTCAACGGCTCGAAGATCGTCACACGTATAGAACGCGACAGCTTAGGCTCTCTTCTCTCGACCGCCGACGACTACGTCAGAAACATTGAGGTTGCAGCGGAGATAGTCGACCGAGACGAAGACACAGACACGAGAGGTGACTGTGACGGTGACAACAGCGACATCGAAATCGACAGTGACAACGACAACGACTGAGTCTCCCGCCGGATATAATTCGAGGATTTATATGTGTGCGTCCCGAGTTTCGAGTAAAGATGTCAAGCAGACAGGTCTCTAAGTCAGGAAGGGGCAAGAAATGGTACGACGTACTTGCCTCCGAGGAGTTCGACAGGGAGAAGCTCGGCGAGACTCCCGCCGACGAGCCCGAGAAGATAATGGGACGTAAGGTCGAGACGACCAAGGGAGAGCTCACCGACGACATGTCGGAGAACAACACGAAGCTCAAGTTCCAGATAACCGACATAGGCGGAGACTCGGCTTACACGAGCTTCATAGGACACGAGCTCACGCGTGACTACGTGAGGTCGCTCGTCCGCCGCGGCTCCTCGAAGATACAGGACAACATAGTCATACGTACAGAGGACGACTACCGTGTACGTGTCCAGCCCGTTGCCTTCACTGCGATGGACGCCGACGAGTCACAGGAGAAGGCTATACGTAGCGACATGAGGGAGATAGTCGTCGAGAGCGGTGAGAACCACACCTTCGACGAGTTCATAGACGCGATGGTCACGGGACGTCTCAGTTCGGCGGTCTACAACGAGTGTAAGAAGATATATCCCCTCAGACGCGCCGAGATCATGAAGAGTAGCGTCGAAGCGACCCCCGAGGAAGTCTACGCCGAGGAAGAGCAGTCGGCTTAATATACGGGTCTTTCTCATCCCCTCAGCTTTGAATTAAACTAAACTAAATGCCTACTTCTGATGACGGGAGAGAGATAGGCGATGTGCGCCATTTCGACTTCTTCTCGCGTTTCTACGACGTCTTAGTTCCATCTGCGGACACGGATACGTTGGAGAGAGGAATCGACGAGGCAGAGAGGGGAGTCGAGAGGGTACTCGACCTCGCGGGAGGCACGGGACGTGTCGGAAGGGCTATCGTCGGCGTCGGAAGAGACGTGGTCGTCGTCGACGCTTCGAGCGGCATGGTGAGACAGTCACCAGTTCCCGGAGTCGAGGGCGACGCTTCTCTCCTACCTTTCAAAGACTGTAGCTTCGACGCAGTCGTATGTGCCGACGCACTCCACCATATCGCCGACGTCAAGGGGGTCTTCGACGAGGTCGGTAGGGTACTACGTGAGGGAGGAGTCTTCGTCGTATCGGAGTTCGATCCCACGACCCTCAGAGGCAGATTTCTGACGCGAGCCGAACATCTCGTGGGATTCGACTCGGTCTTCTACACCCCTGACGAGTTAGAGATAATGACCGAAGACGCCGGCATGTCGACGAGACGGATCGAGGACGGATTCAAGTACACCTTGTCCGGGGTTAACCAAACCGTAAGAGATATTAAGATACTCTATAACACGTCGTGCTATGCAGATAGATGAGGACACCGTCGGGGATCTTCAGGAGTTCGATCTGACTAAGTACGGCGCGAGAGTCTACTACGTCCTTCTCTCCGAGGGAATATCGACCGCCGGAAACCTGTCGAAGCTCTCTGACGTCCCCCAGTCGCGTATATATGACGTCCTGTCAACTCTCGAAAGAAAAGGTCTGATACAGGTCAAGCCTTCGAGCCCGAAGAAGTACGAGCCTCTCCCAGTGAAGACAGGTCTCGACAACCGTATACGTCAGATAGAGGCGGAGTACGAGGCGAGGATACAGGAGCTCACCGAGATGGTCGAAGAGATAGCCGACGAGTTCCCCGAGAAGGAGACACAGCCGTCGGTTTCGGGATCTGGCGTACGTATAGTCGAAGGCGAGGACGCGATAGAGGACAGGATACTTGAGATGCTCAAGTCTGCTAAGAACGAGGTCAAGCTAGCGGGCGAGAGACCCCTATTCACTCTCAACTGTAAGGGGATGCTCCAGGAAGTCCTATCCGACTCAGTCGAACTCATGGCTCTCGGAACCTTCGAGGAGGTCTGTAAGTCGGAGATAAGTGCTGTCGGGGGCAAGATACGTCATACCGACTTCTACTACCACTATCTCCTCATAATCGACGACAAGAAGATGCTCATAATCTCGTTCGACGATGACGGTCTTCCTTTCGGTCTATACACCGAAAATCCCGACCTGATACAGACCCATATACACCATTACCTCGCGCTCTGGGACGAGGCAGAGGCAGAGTCGAGCGAGTAATGTCCGATTTCGCCGTCGATGTAGACGTCTGAGCCGTCTCTCTCGACACGTCCGTCGGCGATAAGCTCGACGGCTTTTGCGAGGGCGGGACCGTCGCCCTCCCATTTCATCCATTCCTGGTGTGACTCGCAGTAGCTCTGGACTGCGTCGTCGGAGGCGTTCTCCATGAGGCTGTCGACAAGTTCCCTGTGTACCTCGAAACGTTTGGAGAGAGTGAGAAGAGGACCCTCGTCGACGTCTTGTGTCACGAAATGAACCGACGAACGCGTGTACTCCTCGCCCGAGACTACGGCGTCGTAGACGGGGTCGAATCCCGTGTAGACGCGCTCGCCGTCGTCTCTAACAGTGAGGTCGGCGGGATGGACGTTTATGATAGGGTACGACGAGACTACGGGAGACGTGAGTATACGCATGTACCCCGAGAGTAGGAGGAGGTCGGCGTCGAACTCGTCTATAATATCCGCAGTCTGACTGTCGTACTCCTCTCTTACGTCGAGGTCACGTGTGTCGGCGTCCCTCTCGGCGTAGAACTCGTCGAGGTCGTTTGTCTTTAGACGAATACCCTCGTCACGCACGAACTCGACGCCTCGAGCGTCGGGGGAGTCAGTAAAAGCGCCGACGACCTCGTACTTGTCGCCGTAGTTGGGATCGTGTCGCGCGAGATACCGGAGACCGCTCGCACCACCCGAGAAGAAGACCACGACGCGCAGACTTCTGTCTAGATCGAAGAGCGACATTAAGACCAGAAAAGACGTCCTCGTCTATATGTCTACCGTTAGTCTATCCGTGGAGACCCATGACTTCCATCTGTTCTTGGTAACGGTTACGTATGGTGACCTCGGTGACATTGGCGACCTCGGCGACCTCCCTCTGTGTCCTCTTCTCGTTACACAGGAGGGACGCGGCGTATATAGCGGCGGCGGCGAATCCGGTGGGCGACTTTCCGCTCAGGAGACCTTCCTCCGAGGTGGTGTCTATTATGTCGTTAGCCCTCGACTGGACTTCCTCCGGAAGCTCTAACTCGGAACAGAAACGCGGTACGTACTTCTTCGGGTCGACGGGCTCCATCTCCAAGCCGAGCTCCTGCGAGATATAACGGTACGTACGTCCGATCTCCTTTCTGTCCACACGTGATACCTGGGAGATCTCTTCGAGTGAACGTGGAATGCCTTCCTTTCTGCACGCCGCGTAGAGAGCGCTCGTGGCTACGCCCTCTATCGAACGTCCACGTATGAGATCCTCGTTGAGAGCACGTCTGTATATGACAGAGGCGACCTCCCTCACCGACCTCGGGACTCCGAGAGCACTCGCCATCCTGTCGACCTCTGAGAGAGCGAACTGGAGATTACGTTCGGAGGCGTCCTTCGTACGTATGCGCTCCTGCCATTTCCTCAGACGGTGCATCTGGCTTCTCTTCTCCGACGAGATAGACCTACCGTAGGCGTCCTTGTTCTTCCAGTCTATCGTCGTCGTGAGACCCTTGTCGTGCATCGTCTTCGTCGTTGGTGCTCCGACACGTGACTTCTCCTGACGTTCCTTGTGATCGAAGGCACGCCACTCGGGACCCGGATCTATCTTCTCCTCCTCGACGACGAGACCACAGTCGTTACAGACGACCTCGGCGCGTTCTGAGTTAGAGGTAAGTTCGTCGGAGCCACACTCGGGACACTGCTCCCCCTCAATCTGATCCTCCTCAGTCTCCTCGGATACTTTCTCCTGAGTCCTCTGCCTTGTTGAGTTAGCCATACAAAATCATATATACAGAATAAATTAACCTACTTAAGGCTTAGGTTATCCTCGTCTAAGAAGTACGGGACAACAGGGTTGAGAGAGGTTCCGAACTCACTTTATATACGAGGGCGTATACTGAGGCAATGGGACATATACTCGAAATCCCTCCAGGTGAGGTACGTGAGACTATGGAGGAGATGGGAGCCGACTTCACGGACGCGAAGGAAGACGAACTCTGGAGGGCGAGACACGGCGGGAGCGTCGTTGCCGCACACGAAAACGGCGTGGTAGTCTACGGCGACGTGTCTTTACTCGGCGTTCTCGAAGACGAGGGAGAGACGGGTGGTAAAGGAGTCGTGCATTTCGACGGTGCCTCTAAAGGGAACCCCGGACCCTCGTCGGCGGCATACGTGGTCTCAAGGGCGGAAGACAGCACCGTTCTTACCGAGAACGGCGAGAGGATAGGAAAGGCGACCAACAACGAAGCCGAGTACACCGCTCTCCTGATGGGTCTGAGAGAGGCGAAGAGGAGAGGCTTCGACGAAGTCGAGGCTGTCGGCGACTCACAGCTCATAGTCAAACAGGTAAGAGGTGACTGGAACTGCAACTCCGAGAACCTCAAGCCACTCTACGATGAGGTCAGGGAGTTAGCCGACTCGTTCGACTCGTTCGAGATACGCCATGTTCCGCGCGAGACGAACGAGAGGGCGGACAGGATAGCCAATGAGGTGTTCGAGACTTGACCGATGACAGCCACAGCCGCAAGGGGAAAGACAGAGACAGAGACAGAAGCGAGGGAGAGGACGAAGAAGAGACCGAACGCGATGACTGGGTCGACGAAGTAGTCCGCCTCACTAAGATGTCTCTGACGAGTACGAGCCCTGTCTACGAGGATAGGCGCGACGAACTCGCCGCCGAGAACGGCTTCGTGGCGCGTCTCAGAGACGACGGGACTCTCGTCCTCTATCCCGATGACTGGGTTGTAGACGGTGAGGTCGACGTCGAGAGAATAGAAGATACCGACAGAGCACACGAGATATCTCTGTCGGAGAAGGGAGAAAGCTGGGAGGACGTCCACTCGTACAACTCGGACGTGATCGAAGAGCTCAGCGAGATGGGGGAAGTAACCGAGACCGAAGTCTCGAACGCCGAGTACTTCGTAGAGTTTCTCGAGAACCACTACATCCTGCCGGTCGACGAAGTGTCACAGAAACACGTGCGTGAGTTCCTCGAAGACTACTACCTGAGAAACGTCTGGTCGAGTCCCGATGAGGAAGAGACCGTAAAAAAGTCGGTGAGAAAGCTACTCGAAGCCGCGGGACTCAGCCCAGACGAGACTGAAGAGTATCTCCGAGACTCAGAACCAGAAAGCTGACACCCATTCCGAGCGCGCCGCCGACTACAACGTCGCTCACGTGGTGTAGACCGAGGTAGACACGTGAGTAGGCTACGAGGGCAGCAAAGCCACATAGAGTGACTGTGAGACGACGGCTCCGGTAAGCAGAGTGGAAGACTGCGACCGGCGCGAACGCCGTCATCGCGTGCATTGATGGGAAAGACGCGTAGTCGTCGTCGTAGACACCGAATGGGACGTGGCTCTTCTCGGCGACCTCTATACCCTGTCTGACGTACGGACGGGGTGCGTGAACCGCGGTCTTGAGGCTGACCGCGATAGCACCTACGAGAGCCATGGCTACTACGAAGTAGGCTGTGTGTCTCCATCTGTCTGTAAGAGTTAACACCACAGCACCTAAGAACGACACCGTGGGATAGAACGGGAAAGAGTTGAGAAGAGTCATCAGAGAGTCGAGGTACGAGACCATGCCGACTCTTCGTCGCCGCTAAAGTAAAAGAAGTCGGTTCACTTCTTCTCGAACCTGATCTCTAAGACGCCGTTACTGTAACTCTCATCGGGATCTGCGACGTCTACACCCGACGGAAGCCCGACAGACTCCGAGTAAGAGCCGTGGACGTTCTCGGCCCGTACCTTGAGTCTCTCGCCGTCGATCTCATACTCCGTGTCTTCCCTTCCGAATCCGAGTAGCTCGGCGACGACTAAGAACTCGTCTTCGTACTCGCGGGACTCGACACGTGTACGAGGGACTTCGTACTCGTCCTCGGCGTCGGCACCAGCATCTCGTCTATTCTCGTTAGTCCGAGGTTCGGCTCCGCCGGTTATCTCACGGAAGAGATCGTTTATGTCTCTGATGTCGTCGGAGGAGTCTCTTGAGTCTGAGTTCATCTTACCTAACCTCAAGTAAGCACTTCTAATATATAACTCTTTGGCAGAACTTCTCTCGCCGGAAGATTGATTCAGTAAGAGTCCGTGTGTTCAACATGGTACGAGTTGACAAGGAACACCACCGATGCAACATATGTGGGGAGGACTTCGACAACGAGGCAGAGCTAGAGCGTCACATAGACAGACGTCACTCGAGGGAGGACGTCCACTGGTGGGTAGTCGCCGAGAACCCCGAGGATCTTCCCTTCGAGTCGAGTTAAATCTAAAGATACATCAAAGGAGACCTCCAATACCCATTAGAGGGTTCGTGGTCTAGTCGGTTATGACACCGCCCTTACAAGGCGGAGGTCCCCGGTTCGATCCCGGGCGAACCCACTGGGCGAACTTTTGTGAGCGAAGTGGTGTGGTATGTACGAGAGGTTCAGTTCTGAGTCTGTGTCTTAGAGTAAGTTGGTAGGCTACTCCGTCGCAGATCTAACCGATGTGTCGTCTCCCCCCTCGACCACGACGACGACCTTCGGCTCATCGACCTCGTCGGGACAGTCCTCGGAGACTTCGAGGGGTACTGTCTCACGGTCGGCGAAGACGTCCTCGATCTCACCCGTCTCGCGGTCGAGGAAAGCCTCTTGTCTGAGTGTGATGTTGTACCTCCTTGTCTCGCCCCCACCGAGGAGGAGGTCGAAGGGTGCGTCGTCTCTCACGGGCGCAGGTCTGTACTCCGACTCGGAGATGTAGACACAGCCCTCGACAGACGGTACTTCGGCGGTACGTGACAGAGCGAACGGATTCTCGACCGTCACTGTTCCAATTACGGCTCCGTCGGTTGGTCTGAATCCGTCAGGAACATCGACTTCGTCGTCGAAGTCGTACTCGTAGGTCGGCTGTGCCCCCGTGGCGTCGAATCCGAGGAGTGCGAAGGCGACGACTAAGACGCCGCCAATCCCCGCCGCGGCTGTACGTCGGTCGACATCGAGGTATCCTCTGCTTGAGACGTAGCCGAGGACGACGAAGAGTGCCGAGGAGCCAGCGAGGAGGACGAAGACGCCGCCGTCACCGAGGTCGAAGACTGAGAGCGTGTAGGCGACGAAGACGAGGTAGGAGCCAGCCGAGAGAGAATAGAAGACTGTGTCGAGGGTCTCGACGTCGACGTATACTCCGGCGAGGAAGAAGGCGGCGAAGCCTAAGACGAGAGCCGCGGAGGTCGTCGTCGGCGATAGGTCTTCGAGTAGCTGGAATCCGAAGTAGAAAGCCGCTGCCACACCGAGGAAGACACCGACTACGTAGAGTATCTTGACCCGGTCGATACTCGTCTCCATGTCGGAGACTCGTACTCGTTTTACTTATGTGTGGGGAATATGGAAACTAACTTAACCGCGTTCGCCGAAGTATGGACATATCACACGGATGTCAGACGAGACCGACACCGACTTACGTTTACGTAGTATAAGCGGCTCACTCAGGTACGCTTTCCGGGTGAGTGACTCTCTTCTCCTCAAGATATACGGAGTAGTCTTCGTCGGTGTCGGGGTCTTCGTCACGGTTCTCTGGCTCCTCGCGATGGTGACGTGGCTCGGACGTCTGAGCGGGATGGCTCCCGTCTCGGAGATCTGGGGGTTTCTGCCCTTCCTCGTCTTCGTCTATCTCGTCGTAATGGGCGTACTGATTCTGCCTCTCTACATCCCCATGAGAAGGTACAGAGAGACTTCGAGTTAGTCTATTCCGCGCCACGTAGTCACGAACCTCTGTACTGCGGTCAGGTTTCCGACGACTGCGAAGAGTATCAGAACCCATCTCAGTACGCCTCCGAACGCGGCGTGTGCGAGACCTCCGGCGACTATCAGAGCCATACGGTCTGCGCGTCCGAGCGCGCCGCCGTACTCCCTTCCCGCGCCGACTGCGTCTGCCTGTGTTCCCATGTACGACGTCATGAAGACGCCCGTGAGAGCTAAGAGTCCAAACATCCACTCGTCGGTGCCCGCTGAGATCCCGACCACGAAGACGGCGTCGGAGTACCTGTCTAAGACGTGGTCTAAGAAGTCGCCCTTCTTACTCTCTGACCCTGACTCGCGGGCGAGTTCGCCGTCGACAAGGTCAAGGAAGCCGTTTAGTACGACGAAGAGGGAGCCACCGACGTAGCCGTAGAAGCTACCCAGAGAGAACGAGACGCCCGAAACCACCGCCACGACGAGGGAGACGACAGAGACCTGGTTGGGCGTCATTCCGAGACCCCGGGCGGCTCTCACACCGGGTTTCACAGCCTTGTATCCGAGCGGCTTGAGGCTGTCGAGTGTCATTCTTCCTCCCGGTCTCGGCTCAT
Organism: Candidatus Afararchaeum irisae; assembly: GCA_034190545.1. Taxonomy (NCBI): domain Archaea; kingdom Methanobacteriati; phylum Methanobacteriota; class Halobacteria; order Halorutilales; family Halorutilaceae; genus Afararchaeum (SeqCode); species Afararchaeum irisae (SeqCode). The sequence goes on from JAXIOF010000027.1 coordinate 19,645, forward strand.
GTCTGTTCGGACGTACTCTATCCAGTCGACCACGCCTGTCTTAGACTCACGTTTCTCGACCGCCTCGGCTGCTTCTTCGACTGTCTCCTCCACAGTCTTGTCTGTCGTATCTATCTCGTAGACGTTTTCGTCCCCCTGTTCCTCGACTGCCTCTGCGAGAACGACGTCGAGAGCCTCCGACTCGGAGTTCTCAGCCAGCTTGTCTCTGTCGTATCCCCTCTCCGAGAGACGTTCCTCGAGGACGTCGGGTCTGCATCTCAGAACTACTGTGTGGTCGACGTCTACGAGATGTGAGAGATGTCCTTCTACGAGTACGTCTTCCTCCGACTCGATCTCTTCGCGTACGGCTTCTACGTCGACCTCGGGGACACCGTACTCTTCGTCGTATCCCTGGGTGAATCCAGATCCCGACTCGACGAGGTCGGTGATAGCCAAGCCTTCTAATCCGAGTCTCTCGGCGAGTGGCTCACAAACCGTGGTCTTACCGGTTCCGGGTGTCCCGGTGAGGGCTACGCGCATACTGCGTTTATCTCTCTGACAGCGCGTCTTGTCTCGTCGTCGGTTCCCACCGAGACACGTATACAGCCCGGGAGTCCGAAGCTCGTTGTGTCTCTCACGATTATACCTCTCTTCTCAAGCTCCTCAGCGACCTCTGACGCCGACATACCCGACGGTTCAACGTCGACGAGGACGAAGTTGGCTTCCGACTCGAAGGTGGGAAGCTCTATCTCCGACGAGAGGTAGCCGCGTCCCCATTCGACGAGATCGACTGTATCTTCGAGATGTCCGTCGTCTTCGAGGGCACCTATAGCACCGTGTAACGAGAGTGTTCCTACGGAGAAAGGGGTCGTGACCTTTCGGTACGCCGCAGCTAGCCAGTCGGGTACTACGCCGTATCCGACACGGAGTCCCGCGAGCCCGAACGCCTTCGAGAAGGTGCGTGCGACTGCTACGTCGTCCCTCTCGACAGCCTCAGGCGCGAAAGAAGGCTGGTCGGAGAACTCACCGTAAGCCTCGTCGACGAAGACTAAGCCGTCCACCTCGTCGGCTATCTCGGTTATACCGTCCTTGGTGAGGCTGGTTCCTGTCGGGTTGTTGGGTGTCGTGAGATATATTATCTTCTCACCCGAGTAAGCATCGAGTACAGCCTCTGGAGTCATCTCGAAGCCGTCTTCCTTCGAGAGAGAGAAGCTCGACTCGTTGCCCCCGAGATACCTCGCTGACATGCCGTAGTACGAGAAGCCGGGTGACGGCGTGAGTACGGAGTCGCCGTCCTCTATGACCGCACGTCCCACGGTGTCGAAGACTCCGTCGGCACCAGCCCCTAAGACGACGTTCCCTTCGGGGACACCGATGTACTCCGCAACCTTCTGCCTTAGAGTCTCGTTGAGAGCGGTCGGGTAGATGTTGGCTCCGTCGACGTTCCGACGTATCCTCTCGACCGCGGCGTCGGGTGGACCCAGCGGATTCTCGTTCGAGGCAAGCTTAGCCATCTCATCGGGCGACAGACCGTGTTCGAAGGCGACCTCATCTATCCCTTTTCCCGGGACATACTCGTCGAAGCCTGAGAGTTCCTTCAGAAGATCGCTCATTACTCGACTGTATCCGCCTAACGTAATGAAGCTACCGCTCCCGGGTCAGCGTCGTTTCGGTAGTCCATCAAAACCGTAATTAAGCAGTAAGACGAAGTGGGAGTGATGGCAGACGGAATAGCTAATCTCAACCAAGAGCAGATTGACCGTTACTCACGTCACATAATACTCGATCAGGTGGGGGCGGAGGGACAGTCTAAGCTTCTCAGCTCTCGCGTTCTAGTTATTGGCGCGGGAGGTCTCGGATCTCCTGTTATACAGTACCTCGCCGCCGTCGGCGTCGGAACCATAGGTATAGTCGACGACGACGAGGTCGAGAGGTCGAACCTCCAGAGACAGGTCATACACGGAGACGACGACGTCGGGAGACCCAAGGTCGACTCGGCGGAGGACTTCGTCGCACGTCTCAACCCCGACGTCGAGGTCGAGAAGTACGAGACTAGGATAGACGAGAACAACATAGACAACATAATAGAGAGCTTCGACTTCGTCATAGACGCCACCGACAACTTCGCGACGCGTTACCTCGTCAACGACGCGTGTACACTCGCAGACAAGCCCTTCTCACACGGTGCTATATTCAAGTTCGAGGGTCAGGTCACCTCGTTTACCGACCCCGAGGGACCGTGTTACAGATGCATGTTCCCCGAAGCTCCTCCCCCAGGCATGATGCCCAACTGTGCCGAGGCGGGAGTCATAGGCGTTCTTCCCGGGATCATAGGCGTCGTACAGGCGACAGAGGCTGTGAAGTATCTCCTCGACATAGGTGACAGCCTCGACGGACGTATGATGTTCTACGACTCGACCGACATGTCGTTCGAAGAAGTCGAGATACACAAGGATCCCAACTGTCCCGTCTGTTCGGAGTCGCCCGAGATAACAAGCGTGAAGGACGAGGAGGTCGAGTACAGTCACGCGTGTTCGATAAACTAACTATAACCACAGGTGAAACAGATGGCTATAACTGAACCCGAAGACGGACGTTCGTACGGAATGGCAAAAGTGACCCACTGGGTCGACGAAGAAGACTTCCCGATCACCAAGGACGACTTGGAGAGCCACGCCGACGAGGATCTGATGCTGAGCTACAGAGAGTCGGTCAGATTCGGCGACGTACTCGAACGTGTCGACCAGACCGAGTTCGACGACATAGTCAGCATGTGGCAGGCACTCGGAGACGCACTCAGACAGATAGACCCCGACAGAGTCGCGTAATCCAATGGCTTCTGCTAAGGAGCACGGGAGTCTCGAAAAACGGGTGTGGGGAGTCTCGTTAGTCGTATCTGTGGTCGCTGTCACCCTAATCGCGCTGTCGTCGCGGAGTATGCTTCCCGAGCCTCTCGTCCCGCCTGCACCCGACTGGCTTCTCTCGACGATACCCCACATAAATGCCGTACTCGTTCTCACCGCACTCGTGACCGTAGTGCTCGGATACAGAGCGATCCAGGACGGACGTGTCTCCGACCACGCGAGGTACATGATGGTCACGACGGTACTCTTCTTCGTATTCCTCGCCTTCTACCTCGTGCGTCTCGCCAACCTCGGGACTACGGAGTTCGGCGGTTCGGAGTTCGTATACTCGTACGTCTACCTGCCTTTCCTCGGTATACATATGCTCCTCGCTATAATCTGTATACCTCTCGTCCTCTACGCCGCAATAATCGGAGTCTCGCTCGATGTCTCCGAGATAAGGAAGACAGCACATCCCAGAGTCGGCAGGGTAGCCACTCCACTCTGGGCGGTAAGCTTCCTCTTCGGCTTCGTCGTCTACCTCATGCTACACCACATATTCTGATCGCCGTCTCTCTGGGTTGGAAGAAGCGGTATCCTTAAGTCGGTTACAGCCCTATTTAGCTTAGAGTAATTCGAGACACGGCGTCGGATTCGTGCGAAAACAACTCAGTTGTTCAACTTAACAAAAAAGAGGGTTCTATATAGATGTCAGAGGGAGAAAAGGAAAGCTATGACGCTCAGAACATACAGGTACTTGAGGGGCTCGAAGCGGTTCGTAAACGTCCGGCGATGTACATCGGTTCGACCGACTCGAAGGGGCTACACCATCTCGTCTACGAGGTTGTCGACAACTCGATAGACGAGGCTCTCGCTGGACACTGTGACACGATCCGGGTCAGTCTCCACGACGACGGTACTGTCTCTGTCGAGGACAACGGAAGGGGGATTCCCGTCGACGAACACGACGAACACGACAAGTCGGCTGTCGAGGTCGTTATGACAGTCCTCCACGCGGGGGGTAAGTTCGACTCGAAGTCTTACCAGGTCTCGGGAGGTCTCCACGGTGTAGGAGTCAGCGTCGTCAACGCTCTGAGTGAGTGGGCGGTCGCCGAGGTCAGACGGAACGGCGAGGTCTACAGACAGGAGTACGAGAAGGGCGTGCCTGTGACCGACCTCGAAAAGACAGGGGAGACCGATGAGGAAGACACTGGCACACGTATACGTTTCAAGCCCGACACCGAGATATTTGAGACAGGCGACTTCTCGTTTTCGACACTCGAAAACCGCCTCAGAGAGCTCGCATTCCTCAACAAGGGAGTCAAGACAGTCCTCCACGATGAGGAGACAGGCGACGAGAACGAGTTCCATTACGAGGGGGGTCTGAGGGAGTTCGTCGAGTACCTCAACGAGTCGAAGGAGGAGCTTCACGACGACGTCATCTACCTCAACGAGGACGTCGACGGAGTCAAGATAGAGCTCGCAGTCCAGGCTACTGAGGAGTACTCGGGAAGCATACACTCGTTTGCTAACAACATCAACACTCGTGAGGGAGGTACACATCTCTCGGGTCTAAAGGCTTCCCTCACGCGCGTCGTCAACGACTACGCCGACGAAAACGGGATGCTGAGCGAGTTCGACGGCGAGAACCTCAAGGGCGAGGACGTACGTGAGGGACTCACCGCAGTTCTGAGCGTCAAGGTTCCCGAGCCCCAGTTCGAGGGTCAGACGAAGACGAAGCTCGGTAACTCCGAGGTCAGGGGGATAGTCGAGGGGACTGTCAATGACTTCCTCAAGACCTACTTCGAGGAGAACCCATCGACCGCAAAGGCAGTAACATCGAAGGCTGTCGAGGCGGCGAGGGCGAGGAAGGCGGCGAAGAAGGCACGTGACCTCGAACGCACTAAGGATAACTTAGTCTCTACTTCTCTCCCCGGAAAGCTCGCTGACTGTCAGAAACGTGACGGCTCTGAGCTCTTCATAGTCGAGGGAGACTCGGCGGGAGGGAGCGCGAAGCAAGCTCGAAAACGTGAGACACAGGCTGTGCTTCCGTTGAGTGGGAAGATACTCAACGTCGAGAAACACCGTCTCGACAGGATTCTGGAGAACGACGAAATACGGTCTCTCATAGAGGCTCTCGGAACCGGAATAGGCGACGAGTTCGACGTTGATGAAGCGAGGTACGACAGCGTAGTTCTGATGACCGACGCCGACGTCGACGGCGCGCACATAAGAACGCTCCTCCTGACGCTCCTCTACCGCCACATGAGACCTCTCCTCGAACGCGGACAGGTCTATGCCGCACAGCCGCCTCTCTACCGTATCAGATGCGGAAGCGAGACCTACGACGCGATGACAGAGGACGAGCGGGAGACGATAGTCGAGGAGAACTGTGGAGGTACTGCCGACCAGGTTCAGAGGTTCAAGGGTCTCGGGGAGATGACACCAGAACAGCTCTGGGAGACGACTATGAACCCCGAGAACCGTGTTCTCAAGAGGATCACTATAGAGGACGCGAGTGCCGCCGACCACATCTTCTCCGTCCTGATGGGAGACACAGTAGAGCCACGGAAGGAGTTCATAAAGAGCCACTCGAACGACGCCGACTGGGTCGATATATAGATATAGATACATATGTCAGAGACAGCACCAACAGAGTACGACTACCCCGAGGTAGACGCGTCCGAGATAAAGAACGTTCCCGCTGAGAGGGAGATGGAACAGTCGTACATCGACTACGCGATGTCGGTGATAGCGGGACGTGCTCTACCCGACGTACGTGACGGTCTCAAGCCCGTCCACCGCAGGATACTCTATGCGATGCACGGCGAGGGTATCACGAGCCGTTCGGGTCACAGAAAGTCGTCTTCAGTAGTCGGAGAGACTATGGGTAACTTCCATCCCCACGGCGACTCGGCGATATACGACACACTCGTGAGAATGGCACAGGACTTCTCGATGCGTTACCCTCTCGTCGACGGACAGGGTAACTTCGGGTCTATAGACGGAGATCCAGCCGCGGCGATGCGTTACACTGAGGCGAGGATGGCTCCGATAGCCGAGGAGCTTCTGACCGACATAGACAAGGACACCGTCAACTGGGAGTCGAACTACGACGACAGATTAGAGGAGCCAGAGGTTCTCCCCGCGGCGTTCCCCAACCTACTCGTCAACGGCTCGTCGGGAATCGCAGTCGGGATGTCGACCAACATACCTCCGCACAACTTAGGCGAGATAGTCGACGCGACCGTCGAGCTAATAGACAATCCCGAGGCGTCGGTCGAGGATCTGATGGAACACGTCAGAGGTCCCGACTTCCCGACAGGGGGTAAGATAGTCGGCAAGTCGCCGATACGTTCGGCGTACAAGACAGGCAGGGGAAAGGTACGTCTCCGCGGCGAGATAGAGATAGACGAAGACGAACGCCGTATCGTAATCACCGAGATACCGTACCAGGTCGACAAGTCGGATCTCGTCGAGAAGATAGCAGAGCTCGCCGATGAGGGGCGCATAGAGGGAGTCTCGGCTCTCAGAGACGAGTCCGACAGGGACGGTATACGTGTAGTCGTCGACCTCAAGAGGAACGCAGTCGCCGAGGTCGTCAAGAACCAGCTTCTCGACAACACGCGTCTCGAAACCACCTTCGGCATCATAAACCTCGCACTCGTCGACGGACAGCCACGTGTACTCGACCTCAAACAGACACTCGAAGAGTATATACATCACAGGAAGGAGGTCGTCAGAAGACGTTCTGAACACGACTTGGAGGAGGCGAAAGACCGCGCGCATATACTCGAAGGACGTCTCAGAGCGGTCGAGAACGCCGACGAGATCGTCGAGACTATACGTAACTCCGAGGACAGGGACGAGGCGAAGAACGAGATCGTCGAAAGAGGCTTCTCGGAGGAACAGGCAGACCACGTCGTACGTATGCAGTTAGGAAGCCTGACGTCGCTCGAATCCGACGAGATAGAGTCGGAGTACTCCGGCGTACAGGACGACATAGACAGGCTCGAAGCCGTCCTCGCCGACGAGTCGGAGCTTATGAGCCTCATAAAGGAGGAGCTACTCGAAATTAAGCGTGAGTACGCCGACGAGCGCAAGACACGTATAGAGACGGGGAAGGACGAGGTCACCGACGAGGATCTCATACCCGAGAGGGACGTATTCGTAGTTCTTACACGCGACGGATACGTCAAACGTATGAGTCCAGACGAGTTCGACACACAGAGAAGGGGAGGAAAGGGTATCATAGGCGCGAAGGTCAAGGAAGACGACGGGGTAGTTGAGGCGTTCACCGCGAACACACACGACTACCTCCTCGTCTTCACCGACTTAGGAAACGTCCACTGGCTCAAGACCTACCAGATACCCGAGATGAGCCGAACCGCGAGAGGTCGGAGCATAGTCAACCTTCTCGACCTCGAAGACGGCGAGAACGTCACAGCGGTTGAGTCGGTCGAGAGCTTCGAAGACGGAGACGCGAGTCTGTGTGCGGTCACTCGTGAGGGACGTATAAAGAGGACGTCGCTCGAAGCCTTCTCGAACCCCCGAACGGGAGGCATAATAGCCGCCGACCTCGAAGGAGACGACGTCGTAGTCGATACCTGTGTGACTGACCCCGACGTCGACGAGAGGATCGTCGTCGAGACTAGAGACGGAATGGTGATCTGTTTCGACGAGGAGGAGGTTCGTGAGATGGGCAGGAACGCACGCGGAGTTAAGGCTGTAGACCTACAGGACGGCGACGAGGTCGTCAGCGTCTTCACGTCCGAGACCGACTGGGACGACGAGATACTCACGGTTACGACCGACGGATACGCCAAACGGACGCCACAGCCCGAGTACCGGTGTCAGAGCCGGGGAGGAAAGGGACTCATAGACATAGATATAGACGTAGACGCCGATGCCGACTCCGACAGACAGAAGGGAGTAACAGCGTCGTTCAAGATAGAAGGCAACGAGGAGATAGTAGCCGTCTCGGAGACCGGACAGGTCTTACGTACGACAGCCGACGAGGTATCTGAGGTCGGGAGGAACACACAGGGGGTCATACTCATGCGTCTTGAGGAAGACGACGGTGTTGCCTCAGTCTGTCTGATAGAGCCCGACGACGAGTAATAGTAAGTCGGAACACAGCCAATCTATGGACGCCAAGCGACTCAGGAAGACAGCCAAAGTCCTAACCTACGCTACCCTCGTAGTCCCATGGGTCTACTACTCGTACGGGACAGGCTACGCCGTTGTCTTCTCGTTCTTCTCGACCAACTCCTTCCGGAAATTCACCGACATATATAGCTACACGTTCGAGTACACGCACGGTAGCTTCTCGTCAGGATTCCTCTTCTGGCACGTTTCACTCATCCTCGGAGTCGCGTCCGCAGTCTCGGTGTCGAGGCGGAGATACAGGATAGGTAGCGTACTCATGGTGCTCGGCGGCGTCTCTGTCTTCCGCTTTAGCCTCGCATTCGCCGACTCGGTCTCGTACGTCGTTCCCTTCGGATCAGTCTGGATGTTCGTGACTGGTGTTCTCCTTCGTCAGATCAGACGTACGAGTAAGCCGTCCTGACAGCCTGCCGGTACGCCGTCGAACTCTCGACGAGTGAGAGGGCTCTTCTGAGATACGGCTCCGCAGAAGCGAAGACTGCGACTGCTAAGAGAACCAGAGCGACGAAGAGTAGAGCTCCTAAGACGCCTAAGACTACCGACCTGAGAGCCCTCCTCAGATCTATATCGATACTCGGTCTCAGGCGGTCTGTGTTGAGTGGCATAAGGAGAGTTACCGTCGGAGTCTCAAGTAACTATCTGTGACGTCTGTCATACGCATACGCACGGAGAAAGACAAATTTAAGTAGTATGTCAACACTCATCACGCAGTATGGGACTTGTAGTAGCACAGGCACAGATGCTTCCGGTGGGAGCCAACACACTCAAGATAGCACTCCTGGTTCTGGCTCTTCTCTCGACGGTGACGGGACTCTTTAGTTACAAGAGGATAGAGAGCGAGTACGAGGACTCAGGAGACGTGTCGCGCCAGCCCGTACATATACTCTTCAACATCCTTACGGTCGTGGGAGGTGTACTTCTGATAGTCAACCAGCCGTCGACCGACGCGGGCTGGATATTCACGATGTTCGCGACATCGGCTTTCGTGAGCGGCATATTCACATACAGGTCGATGCAGATACAGATGGACAGAGGAGACGACAAGATAGACAAGCCGAGTATGCATCTCGCGGCGGGTCTTTTCCTCGTGATGTACGCCGCGTACATGTCGCTCTGGCACATGGCGGGAATAGGCGGTCTATTCTTCGCTTAGGACTAGCGCCGCGTTGTTTTAATAAGCTGTACCGAGTAGTATGAGGGGATGTCAGAACCAGAGTCAGGGTCAGGGTCAGGGTCAGAGTCAGAATACAGGGTCGAGAAGAAGTCGGAGCTGGGTCTGAGAGAAGTCGTACGTCTCCGTCCACATCTTCTCGGAGGCTCCGCCTACATCAGATGGGACACTAAGGCAGACTCAGGTCAGCGGGCGAGCCTCGACTTCGACAGGCGACACGTGGTACTGCGTGAGCCCGTCTCAGTTCTCGGACACAGTGATGTCGTTAGGTTCGAGATAGACGAAAAGACGGCATCACAGCTCAGGGAAGATATCGAGTCACTGCGTGACGAAGCCGAGGAAGACAGAGACGGAGACTTAGATGGGCTACAGTTCGAGGTCGCCAGACACGACTACACAGTCGACGGGGTCGTGACTCGGAAGAAGGTGCTGGAGCCACTCGACGTCCCCGAGACAGACGACGAACACGAGAGGATAGAGGTGATACGTGAGGTAGTCGGCTGTCACGGCGATCCGTGTAACACTCCCAACTGCTTCTTAGACGCCGAGGTGGGTGAGGTTCTCAGCCTCGACGAGGTCTGGGATGCCTTCGAGAAAGAGTATCCTGACGAGATAAAGAGGGCGAGACGGAGAATCGAAAGGGAGAGAAGACGTGAGGAGAGACGCCGTCTGAGAGAGTCGATGTCGATGGAGGTCGAGGAGAAGGGAGACAGAGGCGAGGGTGACGAACACTCGTTCTATGCTGTCATAGAGGTCACTGACAGAGAGACGGGTGAGGAAGGCAGGTTCGAGGCTGTAAACACCGTGGACATCGGCTACTCAGTCGAGTCCCTCGACGACGTCTCCGACGAGTTCGAGGAGAAAGCGACCGATTACATAGAGGAGTTCTCGCCGGTTCCGACCCATTTCCGTATGTCACAGGGGGAGTCGTAGACGAAAGAAACAGTTAAACTAGTCCCAGACGTAGTCGGGGTATGGAAGTGATTCCCGCCGTAGACATGAAAGACGGAGACTGTGTCCAGCTTGTTCAGGGCGAGGAGGGAACCGGGAAGACCTACGGCGACCCGGTCGAGGCGGCTCAGACCTGGGTCGACGCCGGAGCCGAGACGCTCCACATAGTCGATCTCGACGGTGCGATACACGGCGAGAGGAAGAACTCCGAGGAGGTCGGGCGTATAATAGACGAGACCTCGGTCGGTGTACAGGTGGGAGGGGGTATAAGATCCGTAGAAGACGCTAGGTCGTTCTTCGACGCGGGTGCCGACCGCGTCATAATGGGAACCGCCGCGGTCGAGAACCCCGAGATAGTCGAGGAGGTCAGTGAGTACGGCGATACGATGGTCTCTCTCGACTCAAAGGGAGACGAGGTCGTAGTCGAGGGCTGGAAGGAGGGATCGGGTCTGAGTCCCGTCGAACTCGCGTCGAAGTTCGAGGAGATCGGCGCCGAGTCTATACTCTATACCGACGTCGACAGGGAGGGTCTCTTAGATGGCGTCGAGACATCCACAGTGTCGCAGATCGTCGAGGAGGTATCTATACGCGTCGTGGCGAGTGGAGGGGTTTCGAGCCTCGAAGACATTGAGGCACTCAGAGACACAGGTGCCGACGGAGTCGTGGTAGGTACTGCACTCTACGAGCGACGTATGAGTCTTCAGGACGCAAAGGAGGCAGCGAGAGTATGAACCCAAGCAATCAAACTGAGACTGAGACTCCCAGAGCCGGAAGCTTCGAGAGACAGACGAGCGAGACTTCAGTCGAGGTCAAGATAGACATCGACGGAGCCGGTGACTCCGAGATCGACACGGGCGTGGAGTTCTTCGACCACATGCTCGAAGGCTTCTCTAAACACGGTCTCTTCGACCTCAGGGTCGAGGCGGACGGCGACCTCGAAACGGGCGACCACCACACAGTCGAGGACGTAGGTATCTGTATCGGAGAGGCTTTGGACAACGCTCTCGGCGACAAGACAGGTATCAGAAGGTTCGGAGACGCGAGAGCACCCTTGGACGAGGCTGTCTCGTCTGTCGTCGTCGACATCAGCGGACGTCCCTACTTCGCCGAGGACGTCTCCGACGACTTCGACCGCGAGAGGATAGCCGACATGTCTACTCAGATGGTGACACATTTCTTCAGGTCGCTCGCGTCGAACGCGGATCTGACACTCCACGTAGAAGCCGAAGGCGACAACGACCACCACATAGCCGAGTCACTCTTCAAGGCTTTCGGGCTCGCCTTAGACGAGGCTACACGTATAGACGAGAGGAAGAAAGGAGTTCCGAGTACTAAGGGAGAGCTCTAAGCCGACGTGTTTCTCTGCTTGTTCTTCGGACGTAGCTTCTTGTAGCCACACTTTCTGCACTGTTCGGCACCCTGTGGGTTGCGAGCGTCACATCTCATGCATATGTCGACGTCGAGAAGACGTCTCTCTGCTTCGGGAAAGTCAGCCATACCTCGTATTTCGAGGCGCGGAAGTTAACCTTAACGTTTCGCATTAAGGTACTCGTCCTGAACCTCGACGACCTCAGAGCTGTCTTCACAGTCGGAGTATCTTTCGAGAGGCTCACGGTTGAGACTCAGAAAGGTCTCTCCCCACGAGAAGTTCGAGAGTATCTGACGTGCCTCGTCGTCGTAGCCGAGTATATATAAAGCCGCAGCCACAGCCTCTGCGGTGTTGAGACGGAACGGCTTGCCGTAGTTGATGGGGTTCGCAGCGACGAGAAACGGCAGACTCCTCGACTCGTGTCTCGTGTTTCTCTCGAATATCTCCTCGGCTGACTCCCACGACGCGTCGACTGCGACGACGGGTTTTGAGTCAGTCGGGGATAGGGCTGTCTCGGAGTAAGGATCGAGTAGAGTCCCTGTCGGTGTCTCCTCGAAGTTAGGGTGCAGAGTCACCTGTCGTTCCTTTTCGAGACGTCTCGCAGTACATTTCTTGGGGTCGTCGTCGCCCTCGTAGTAGATATCTACTCCTTTGAGAGTCGGGTTCACTGGCTGAATGTAGAGATCCGAGAACCATATACGTACCGCGTCTTGGATTATTATCTATAATGATGGTCTTAAACTAAGTAAAGGCAGCCAGTACAGACTTATATGTCGAAGCCATAGACCCGGCTATGAAGGCTTCAGATCTACTTGTGGAATGTCTTGAGGTCGAGGGCATAGAACACGTCTTCGGTCTCCCGGGGGAAGAGACCGAGGATCTACTCTTCTCTCTACGTGACTCCGACATAGAGTTCATACCCGTCCGCCACGAACAGGGTGCTGCGTTCATGGCAGACGTACACGGACGTCTCACGGGAGACGCGGGCGTCTGTCTATCGACACTTGGACCCGGAGCTACCAACCTTATAACGGGAGTCGCCGATGCACAGCTCGACAAGAGTCCCACGGTTGCTATAACGAGTCAGGCGGGAAGGGAACGTCTCCACAAGGAGAGCCACCAGGCACTCGACATAGTCGAGATGTTCGAACCCGTCACGAAATGGAACGCACAGATCAACGACCCATCTATCATAAACGAGTCTGTGAGGAAGGCTTTCAAGCTCGCCGAGTTCGAGAAGCCGGGCGCGACACATATAGAGTTCCCAGAGGACGTCGCAGACGAGAAGGTCGGGGAGCGTCCGATGGAGCCGAGACAGCGTGTGAGACGTCCCGATCCCGACATGGCTTCAGTAGAGAGAGCCAAGAACCTCCTCGAAGACGCTGAAAGACCTCTCATAATCGCGGGAAACGGTGCTGTCAGAACCGACGCCTCCGAACGTCTCAGGACTCTCGTTGACACGACGTGTATTCCGGTCGCTGCGACCTACATGGGAAAGGGTGCGGTCTCAGACAGAAACTCGTGTTCACTCTTCACACTCGACTCGGGAGACCACGAGGAGGCTTCCGACGCCATAGCCAAGTCGGACGTCCTGATCACGGTCGGATTCGACATAGCCGAACACGACCCGGGAGACTGGAAGATAGACGACGACACCTCGATTATACATATAGACTACGAGCCCGCCGAGGTATACGACGCCTACAACCCCGACGTCGAGATAGTCTCCGACATATCGGCGGCTATACGTGAGCTCCTCAACATGAACCTCGGCGAGTTCGACACCCAATGGTACGCCGACCTGCGCGACCACCTTCTGTCGGACGTCATGAAACAGCCCGCCGAGAGGCACGACTTGACGGTCAGAGGCGTCTTACCCGTACTCAGAGAGATAATGGACGACGACGACGTTCTGATCTCCGACGTCGGGAGCCACAAGATGGAGATAGCACAGAACTACCCGACCTACGAGCCCAACACGTGTATAATCTCGAACGGTCTCGCGAGCATGGGTATAGCCGTCCCGGGAGGGATCGCCGCCGACTTGGCTGTCGAATCGAACGTCGTCGCCGCGACGGGAGACGGAGGCTTCCTCATGAACTCCGCCGAGCTTGAGACCGCACAGCGTCTCGGCTGTTCGTACACAGTACTCCTGTTCAACGACAATGACTACGGTCTGATCTCCGAGAAACAGAACCGACACAGGGGCGAGGACTTCGGGACACGTATCGGAAACCCCGACTTCGTCGAGTACGCCGAGAGCTTCGGGATAGAAGCCTACCGACCCGAGAGATGGGACGACGTCGAGCCGATGATTCAGGAAGCCGTCGAGTCGGACGAGATGTCACTCGTAGAGATCAGACTCGAAGACTGAGAATGGAGTTCAGAGAGTTCGCCGAGAAAGCCGAGAAGGTAGAGGAGCTGTCGGGCGACTACGACAAGACAGACGAGGTCGCGCGTCTCTTCGACGAATCTGAGACCGACTGTGACCTCGAAATCTCTGCGCGTTTCATACAGGGAAGAGTCTTCGCGTCTTGGGACGACACCAAGCTCGATGTCGGCAGGTCGCTCCTCTACGACAGTCTGAGCCTCGCCACAGGCGTCACCGCCGATGAGGTCGAGGAGAAGGTTAAGGATATGGGAGACGTGGGTCTCGCAGCCGAGAGCTTCGACTACGGCGGACAGATGACACTCGGCACCACGGATCTGACTCTTGAGTACGTCCACAGACGTCTTAGTGACCTCGCCGAAGCCTCGGGTGGAGGGAGCCAGAAGAAGAAGGTACGTACACTTTCCGACCTCTTCAACGACGCGACCCCGAAGGAGGCGAAGTACATAGCACGTCTCGTAGCGGGAGAGATGAGAGTCGGTGTCTCAGAAGGTACCGTGAGGGACGCCGTAGCCGAGGCTTTCGATGTGGACGTCGACGAGGTCGAGAGAGGTCTGATGGTCACTAATGACGCCGGTGAGGTCGCAGTACGCGCGAGGGATGGAGAACTATCGGGTCTTAGGATGGAGGTGGGTAGACCCGTCAAGCCGATGCTCGCACAGGCGGGGAGCGTCGAAGACCTCATCGAGGAGGCGGGTGAGGTAGCCGTAGAGACGAAGTACGACGGCGCAAGACTCCAGATACACAGAAACAGAGACACGAAAGACGCCGAGTACAAGTACGGTTACAGTCTCTTCTCACGTAAACTGGAGGACGTTACTGAGTCGCTTCCCGATGTCGTCGAGATACTCGAAGAAAGCATACAGGTCGACGAGAGTCTAATACTCGACTCGGAGGTAGTCGCAGTCGAGGACGGCGAGCCACTCGCATTTCAGGAGGTTCTGAGGAGGTTCAGAAGGAAGTACGACGTAGACAGGATGACCGACGAGGTCGAGCTACAGGTCAACGTCTTCGACATACTCTACAGGGAAAACCAAGGTGAGCTAATAGATCTTCCACTGAGACAGAGATACAGCCACCTCGACGAAGTCGTCCCATGCAACTCCGCCGACCACACGGTGACCGACGACCTCGAAGAGGTCAGACGTGTCGAGAAGAAAGCACTCGACGACGGACAGGAAGGCATAATGGTCAAAAAGCCCGGCAGCACCTACTCGCCTGGGAAGAGAGGCAAGGACTGGATAAAGGTAAAGCCAGAGCCCGAGACTCTCGATCTCATAGTCGTCGGGGGAGAGTGGGGTGAGGGGAGACGAGCCGACGAGATAGGTAGCTATCTACTCGCCGCTAAGGACGGATCGGATCTCAGAACCGTCGGCAAGGTCGCTACGGGTCTCACAGACGCCGACCTCGGACGTCTCACACAGAGGTTCGAGCCTCTCATAATCCACGAGAACGGAAAGGAGATAGAGTTCAGACCCGAGGTCGTCTTCGAGGTCGGATACGAGGAGATACAGACGTCTCCGAAGTACACGAGCGGCTACGCTCTGAGGTTCCCGAGGTTCCTGGGTGTCAGAGAGGACAAATCCGTCGACGACGCCGACACGGTCGAGAGGATAGAACGCCTGAGGGAGAACTGATTCCCTCACCCAGCACTCCGTCTTCAGTCTTGGCTCGTGGCGTTCGCATCGACGTACGCCGCTACGAAGACTGAGACGACTGCGGCGAATCCAAGGTACAGCGTCAGGGTTCCTCCCACAGAGCCCCATATTAGGAAGAAGACTGCGGCGGGGAGTGACTTCAGGAATGACGAAAGTACGAGACACGAGTTCCCTCTGACACAGTTCAGACCCGCGGTTCCGACTCCCGCGACTATCGGAAGGAGAGTCCCTGTGAGTCCTACGGCTAAGGATACCATTCTGTTCTGTCTACGCGGAGGGGACATATAAGTCCGGAGATATGAACTCCACAGATTTGATTATGTTAGGAGAGTACACCGACTGCTTCAGGCAACGGTGTACCGAGAGCCAAGACTCCGACGACGAATCCCGCAATCGTCCCTCCGTTGAGCAAGGGGAGTCCTGCGTGGGGCTTCCCCTTCGAGACGAGGTACATCAGCGCGGCGAAGCCGACGAAAGATCCCACGATTCCTCCGAGTGCGGGATAGTTGAGAGCTATCGGAAGACCGAGGTCGCCGCCGAGGAAATGGGCACTACTCGCTATCAGAACCGAGGGGATGACGGCGTCTCCGAGACCCATGAAGAAGGCATCCCTGTCGTCTTGGCTCGTCTCGTCGTCTTCGTCTCCGTCTCCGCCTGTCCCTGTTCCCGTTGGGTCTCCCTGCTTTGACGCCTCTATGAAAGAGTAGCCGGGCTTAGTTGGGACTATGAAGAGTATCGGAAGACGCATCTCGCTGACACCCTCGGCGAGCGCGAGCATGTGTTTCGTTCTGTAGACTGCTATCGCGTCGTAGACTGCAAGGAGGACGAGAAGAACCAGGGACGGGAGTACTCCGAAGCTGATTCCGAAGAGCCCTCCTCCCGCGCCACCCATCAGAACCGCGGCGGAGTCTATGACGTACCACTCGGGGTAGAGATAGAGGAGAACTGCGACCCCCGCGCCTCCGAGTAGGGCGAACGGAAGGGGGAGTAAGACGCTGAGGGCGTAGTAAGACAGACTTCCCGCGCTGAGTAGGATGACACCTCTCAGAACCCAGTCCATGCCGTACTTCATGACAGCCAGCATGACTCCGGTGAAGACGAGTATGAATGCGATGTAGACTACCGAGTTGATGGGATTACTCGGGTTCTGAGTAGCCTGCATTCCGGCTGCGTCGAAACGTGGCACGAGGGCGAGAGACAGTACTTCGACGCCGAGCATTAGGGCACCCATCGAGACGTAAGGAAGGACTCCTCGTAGACGTAGACGTAGATGTCGGCGTGGCATTAGAGGAAGATACCGTCTCGGACATATGGTTCTTCTCCTTTCCCCTTTCTCACCGCAACTCTTTTGCTCGGAATCCACGTCTCGCCCGTATGGGTGCTGACATAGGCAGTCTCGTCTCTAAACGTGAGATACAGGTCGAGGAAGCGAGCGGAAAGGTCGGAATGGACGCCTTCAACACCTTATACAGCTTCCTCGCCAACATAAGACAGCGCGACGGAACCCCCCTGAAGGACTCGAAGGGACGCGTGACTTCACATCTCAGCGGTCTTCTCTACAGGAACGCCAACCTATTCGAGGCAGGTATAAAGCCGTGTTACGTCTTCGACGGTGCACCGCCTCAGCTAAAGTCAGAGACCGTAGAGAAGAGGCAAGAGAGACGCGAGGAGGCAGAGGAGGCATACGAGGAGGCGAAGCAGGAGGGAGACACAGAGGAGATGTTCCGGAGGGCACAGCAGGCGACGAGTATACGTGAGGAAGAAGTCGAGACTAGCATAAAGCTTCTCGATGCCCTCAATATTCCCTGGGTAGAGGCTCCGAGCGAGGGCGAGGCACAGGCTGCGGCGATGGTCGTAGACGGCGACCTCGACTACGTCGGATCTCAGGACTACGACGCTGTGCTCTTCGGTGCTCCCGAACTCGTGAGGAACCTCGCTGTGAGGGGAAAGGGAGACAGAGACCTGACTCCTGAGTTAGTGAGTCTCGAAGACACACTCGACTCGCTCGGGATGACACGTTCCGAGCTCATAGAGGTCGCCATACTCGTCGGAACCGACTACAACGACGGCGTACACGGAGTCGGTCCTAAGACAGCCGTCGATCTGATACGTGACGAGGGAATGAGCATCAACGAGGCTCTCGACGAGTACGACGCCGAGATAGACTGGAAGCCGATAAAAGATCTCTATCTCGACCCCGAGGTCGAACGTGGCTACGACTTAGACTTAGACTGGGGCGCGCCCGACGAGGAAGAGGTCGTCGACCTCCTGTGTGGCGAACACGACTTCTCGGAGGACAGGGTGAGATCCGCAGTCGGCAGAATCTCCTCGGCGGTCGAACAGAGCTCTCTCGACAGATGGACGTAACGATGGAGTTAACTTCGAGCCCTATCTATCTTTTAAATAACTATGTCGGGTCAGGATCAGACGGAAGCCGAGGGACGTACGGATCTCAGGACTCCTATAGTGAGTGTCCTGGGTCACGTCGACCACGGCAAGACTACTCTTCTCGATAAGGTACGAGGGACTGCTGTCGCTGAGGGTGAGGCGGGTGCTATAACCCAGCACATAGGGGCTACTGCGGTTCCGATAGACGTCATAGAGGGAATCTGTTCGTCGCTCATCTCGGAGGAGTTCGAGGTTCCGGGTCTCCTCTTCATAGACACGCCCGGACACCACGCATTCACGACACTGCGTTCGAGGGGTGGTGCTCTCTCGGACATCGCTATCGTAGTCGTCGACATAAACGACGGCTTCCAGCCTCAGACACTCGAAGCCCTACGGATTCTGTCGCAGTACGAGACTCCGTTCGTCCTCGCAGCCAACAAGATAGACATGCTCCCGGGATGGGAGTCGGAGGAGGACGTGCCGTTCCAGAAGACCTACCAGAACCAGTCGGAGAAGGTACAGCAGAGACTCGACAACGCTCTCTACGAGATCATAGGCGACCTCCACGAGGAGGGATTCCACGCCGACAGATACGACAGGATAGACAACTTCAGGAGCAACATAGGAATCGTACCCATAAGCGCGCTCACGGGGGAGGGGATCGGCGACCTCTTTATGGTTCTCGTCGGACTCGCACAGACCTACCTCAAGGAGAACCTCGAACTCCACGCCGAGGGTCCCGGAGTCGGAACCGTCGTCGAGATAAAGGAGGAGAGAGGCTTCGGGACGACCGTCGACATAATACTCTACGACGGCGTCGTGAACGTCGGAGACGAGATAGTCGTCGGCGGCAAACGTGACCCGATCACGACGGAGATACGTGCTCTACTGCGTCCGAAGCCACTCGCCGAGATGAGGGAGGACGCGGGGTTCGAACAGGTCGATCAGGTAACAGCCGCAGACGGAATAAAGGTCGCAGCACCCGACCTCGACGACGCGATGGCAGGAGCGCCCATACGTGTCGTGGGAGACGACGAGACAGCCGACGAGGTCGCCGAGGAAGTGCGTGAGGAGATGGAGTCCGCCGAGATCGAGACGGGTAAGGAAGGCGTGACTATCAAAGCCGACACTCTCGGCTCTGTCGAGGCTCTCGGAAAGGCACTCTCGGAGGAGGAGATCAAGATACACAAGGCAGACGAGGGCTCTGTCACTAAGAGAGACGTCATAGACGCTGAGACCGCAGACGAGAGGAAGCACAGGGCTATACTCGCGTTCAACATAGACGTGCTCGACGAGGCGCGTGAGTACGCTCAGAACTCGCTCGTCAAGATATTCGAGGGGAAGGTCATCTACCGTCTCATAGAGGAGTACGAGGACTGGGTCGAGGGGATCGAGTCCGAACGTACCGAGAAGATGCTCGAATCCGTCGTGCGTCCCTCGAAGTTCCGTATACTCCCAGACCACGTCTTCAGACAGTCAGACCCCGCCGTCGTGGGTGTCGAGATACTCGGTGGGCATCTCGAGAAAAATATTCCGGTGGCGAAGGACGGCGACAGGGTCGGAAACGTCAAGGGAATACAGAGACAGGGTGACGACGTCGACTCCGCCGACGAGGGCGAGAGAGTCTCGGTGGCTATCGACGGTCCAACCGTTGGAAGACAGATAGACGAGGAGGACGTCCTCTACGCCGAGATTCCCGAGAAACACGCGAAGGCTCTCGAACAGGAGATGTACGACGCCCTCGAAGACTCCGAACAGGAGATACTCGACGAGTACCTCGAAGAGAAGAGACAGATCGATCCTTTCTGGGGGAAGTAGGCTTTTCGTTTTCGACGGTCACACCAGACGCCTTTTATCCGTGTAGTGCTACTCTCGAACAAGAATGTGCGACGACAGCGACCATGACCACAGCCGTGTTCACGGTCACAGTAGGACTTCCGATCTCACCTCGTCGAATCAGAGTCGACGCCGTTTTCTCCTGAGCGTAGGTGCCACGGCGACCGCGGCGACGGCGGGCTGTCTCGGCTTAGGCGGCACCGCAGAGGCTCCCGATCCGATATCACTCGAAAGTAGAGACCATATCTGCGAGCTCTGTGGCATGGTGATACCGATGCATCCCGGTCCTATTGCCCAGATATTCTACAAGGATCACAAGCCCGACGGTCCACCGCCGAAGGACAACCCCGCTCGTTTCTGTTCGAACTGGGAGGCGTTCAAGTACGAGTACAACCACGAGAACAGGGGATGGAACTCGACGGCTTTCTACACGACGGATTACTCGTCGGTCGACTACGAACTCTACGAAGAGGGCGACGACACGTATATTACCGCACATTTCGAGCCCGAGACCTTCGCCGACGCGACCGAGCTAACCTACCTCGTCGGCTCCGACATCAAGGGAGCGATGTCTCGCGACCTCATAGGCTTCTCCGAAAAATCCGAGGTGGAGAAGCTTCAGACCGAGTACGGCGGCGACATAATGGAGTACGGCGACGTCAGTATAGAGACAGTCGGTGTTCTGGAGAACTCGTATCGGTGATTTGTCAAAATGGGATCGTGGGTTCACTCACTTGGTTCGCTTACGCGCCGAGCAGGATTTGAACCACGGTCACTACACTCCCTGGTTCAAATCTGTCGCCCCTCACTCGCTAAAAGCTCGTTCGCGCCGAGTATGGTCGAGCAAAGCTCGACTGACTCGCCGCTCCTTTCTTTTAACTCCAATACGCGCCGAGCAGGATTTGAACCCGCGAACCTGCTGGTCCGAAGCCAGCCGCTCTGTCCAAACTGAGCTATCGGCGCATCACAACTCTATACGTAAAATTCCCCGATAAGGGTTCTGGTCTGGTTGGAGGATTAGTTTAACTTTAGAGGAGTTTCTCTCTTAGCTCTTCTATGTATCCCGAGTTGGGGCTCAGACGGAACTCAAACTGATCGTCAGGATGTCGGTAATCGAGCAACTCTCTCCACGTGAAGTCGTTGCCGTACTTACGTGTAAATCCGGATGTAATACCTGCGAGAGCCTGTCCTCGATCCGACACGCGAAGACCGTGTTTTTGCTCTATCCTCTGGCGTATCTCCTCATTCAGGCTCCAGCCGTCTTCTTCGAGGAGGACACGTAAGAAGGCTTCCTGTAGGTCAGATAGATCCTTGAAGAAACCGTCGGGTAATTCACGTCCCTCGTCTGCGTCTCTCAGACCTCCTTTGGGGTCTATACTCCATTCTTCGAGAGCGTAATTTACTACTCTGTCTTCTCTTTCTTCGATTTCCTCGCGTCCGAAGCTACCGTACTCCGTGAGTACCTGTTGGACTCTCAGGGTTGACGAGGCATATGCCTTCTCTCCATCTTCCGAGGAAGTCTTTTTCTTCTCGAAGGGCAGGTCACCGTAGGAACTGTTCCAGTATCTGCTTGCGACTGTGAGATTCCCAAGCCGGTGTATGTTGTCCTCGAAGTCGTCTCTCAGACTCTCAGGTATATCCTCACGGCTTAGGTTGCGGGCGAGAATATGTTCGACCTCAAAGTCAGCCGAGAGGATGGTCTGGAGATCGCGCTTTGGGTTCTCGCCCCAGTCTATGTCGAGACTGCGTCCGTAATGGTAGAAGAGATACTTGATGTCCCTGCTAGACATGGTTTCGTAGAACTCGGGATCACGGAGTTGACGCTCAAACCTATCGTCGTCGACGTATCTTCGAGTGATGGATCTAAGACGGTCGATCACATTTTCATACGGGTACGAGTCATCTGAATAGACCGAGTGTGCGAGACTAACGAGCTTTCCGCGTCCTGTGTCTGACCGCCTGCCGTCGACAGCGTACATACGAAAGACGAGAGTTTCACACGCTCGAACGATCTCCGCCATCTTTTCGGGATCATCATCTCCGAACCTCATCTGGGATGCCATCAGAACCGGAAGCACGTTAGCGACCCGACCGAGCGCGAGAAGACGTCTGATACTGGAAGACAAAAATAAATAAAGATTGAATACAGTCTTCTCGGAAAACGTCGGATACGTACCCGTGTTATTCCCGGTATCCGACTTATAGGAAAAATTCATATTCACGTTCTTTTGTCCTTCAGTATGAGCCGGGTCTCAACACCTCCGGGACGCTGTGAAGGACGGAAGAGAGAAGCAAATGCGGAAGACGCTTCACGCAGGTTACGAGTATACTCGTCAATTTCGTCCTGTACTGCGTCGTGTTCTCCACTGCGGTACTTCTCCCTGAGACGTGACTTGAGACTGTCAAGACTGGAGAAGTACTCGTCGGGATCATACCCGTCGTAGATCCCCCAGTGGAAACGCTGTACGCTGTCCTCGGTAAACTCGCTGACTCTGTCGTGTCCATTCGTCAGTACGAAGAGTTCGTGGTAGATACTTCCGAATCTCTGTCTTATCCTCTCTTCCAACCCACCATCATCTCCCGAACGGTCGTCCATATACATCAGGAAGCTCTTCGTCTTGTCGAGAGAGGAGAGGGGCTTTCCCCGGTCGTTTAAGCTCTCGAAGACAGACGCGGCTTCTGAGGCTTCGTCTATCTCGACGACGTTGAGGGTGCAGTCGTACCTTAGCCTCTCCGAAAGATCCTTGACAGTAACGTCCTCCGGAAGACCCTCGAACTCCGACTCGAAGAAATCGCGAGCACGCTCCAGACGTTTCTGTGACGGTGTCTCGGGCTCTAAACTCGAACTCCCAAAGAGACTGTCACGGAAGAACTCCTTATCTTGATCCTGTGGCATGAGACGGGGTCGTCTGTCAACCGGGAATATGAGTCTGTCCTTTTCGACGGTCTCTGCGACTACATCGTCGTACCGTGTCGCTACGTCGAGAAGTATGAGTGCCGTCGTGAGACGTTGTTGACCGTCGACGACATCGTACCTGTTCAGGCGACGACCCCTGTCAGTTTTATACTGATCGTCGTGTCTGTCGAGTATGACATTTCCGAAGAAATGCGTGGAGTCATCGGGGAGATAACGCAGGTCGTCGATCAGATCCTCTAACTGAGATCTCTCCCACGAGTAGCTTCTCTGATAAGAGGGAATGTCGAAGAGACCGTCTTTGAAGAGCGACGACAGTGTCTCCGTTCGCGTTTCCATACGAGAAGTTTACACTGTGTATTTATTAATAGTGTCCACGGATGAGAGGTCAAGACCTAACCAGAACAGCGACACCGCTGTCGAAGTCACGCATCTCGACCGCCGAGAGCTCGGCGCGTCCCGTGGTCACGAGTTCATCGTCGGGTCCTGTGACCAGAACTTCATCGCGCGCCCTTATCTCGTCGTCGACGTCGGTCACGAACTTCGCGAATCCGTTTCTGCCGTCTTCGAGGTACGGAATGCTCTCGTCTCCGAATCTGACACGTAGCTTCGGCGGTTCGAAAGCCTCGTGGAGTCTCTGGGCACCCTCGAAGCTGAGTGTGAACTTTCCGTCGTTCTTGAGAGTCGCTATCCTCTCACCGCCTTCCTTGACCTGGCGTATACGTCCGCTCTTCGACGTCGTGAACTCGGAGTCGTCGGAGAAGAGGATGTCTCCCGCTTTCCTGCCGAACTGGTAGTCGGCTATCGTCTTCGCCGTCTCGAGGTTAGCCATAGGTACAAGAGGTCGACGGTGTGTAATCGCTTTTTGGTTTGTCGATGGAAAGGAATACGAACAGGAACAGGAACAGGTTTTTCGTCGTCAAGATGGTTGGATTGGACATGATAACCTCGGAAAGGATGTCAGTCGTCGACGCTAACGCCGAGTACCTCGGCGTCTCAGCGGATAAGCTGATGGAGAACGCCGGAGCCGGAGTCGCACGCGCTGTCGAGAGGGTCACGATGGGGAACCCCGAGAAGGAGATCACCGTCTTCGCAGGAAAAGGAAACAACGGAGGCGACGCATTCGTCGCGGCTCGTTTCCTACAGGAGTACGACCCGAAGGTCTACCTTCTGGGTAGGTCGTCGGGTATACACACCGAGACTGCGCGCGACAACTACGAGGCGCTCGTCGGGAGCGGCGTGGATGTCGAGGAGGTCAGAGACTCGTCTCAGGTTCCCGATGTAGACGCCGACGTGGTTCTCGACGGTGTTCTCGGAACAGGTGTCTCAGGCGGTCTGCGTGAACCCGTGTCTACTGCGGTCGAGGCTATCAACTCCTCAGACTCCGAGATCGTGAGTGTCGATATCCCGACAGGTGTCGACCCCGACACGGGAAAGGGGAGCGAGAGGGTCGAAGCCGACACCGTAGTTACCTTCCACGACTTCAAGCCCGCACATACCGAGATCGACGCCAACGTCGACGTAGTCGACATAGGCATACCCGACGCCGCCGAGGAGTTCGTCGGAGAAGGAGACCTCCAGTTACTCGGACGTGACCCTGACAGCCACAAGGGTGACAACGGAAAAGTACTCGTCGTCGGAGGAGGTCCCTACACCGGCGCGCCTACTCTCACAGCGACCGCGGCTCTGAGAGCGGGCTGCGACTGGGTGACTGTCGCGGCTCCCGAGTCAGTCGCCGAGACTGTACAGTCGTACTCGCCCAACCTCATAGTACGTGAGTTAGACGGCGAGAGGCTGAGTCCCGAAAACGTCGAGTACGTCTCCCAACTCGCAGACGGACACGACACCGTCGTAGTCGGACCGGGTCTGGGTGACGCCGACGAGACTGTCGAAGCAGCCGCCGAGATACTCCGAGAGGTAGAGTCAGCGGTCGTCGACGCCGACGCTATACGGTCACTGAGTCAAGTAGAGACGTCGGGGAAAGAAGTCATAGCCACCCCCCACGCCGGAGAGCTGTCGTCACTCGGGGTCGATGTACCGGATTCGTGGGAGAAGAGAAAGGACGTCGTCGAGAGATTCGCTGACAAGGAGGGTATTACGGTTCTCCTCAAGGGGCGTTACGACGTAGTCTCCGACGGTGAGACCACACGTGTCTCACGTACAGGAAACCCGGGGATGACAGTCGGAGGTACCGGAGACGTCCTCGCGGGTGTATGTGGCTTCCTTCTTTCTGAGTTAGACAGCCTAGACGCCGCGGGAATAGGAGGCTTCGTCAACGGCAGGGCGGGAGACCTCGCGTACGAAGACGAGGGAAACGGTCTCGTGGCGACCGACGTCGTCGAGTGCCTACCGGAGGCGATGCGACAGTATAATTAAGCCTGTGGCGCAACAACCAACATGACAGTTATAGCCGGTCTTACGTCAGGCGAAGGCGACGCCCTCTTCGACCTACTTGACCGTATAGAGTCAGGGACTCTCGACGCAGAGCTCGCGGGGGTCGTCGGTGACGGCGAAGTCGAGGCTCTCGAAACAGCACGTGAGAGAGGAATAGAGGCAGAGGCGGTTCCGAAAGACGGCGACTCGAAGGAGGAACACGAGAGACGTATAGCCGATGTGATCGACGGCTGGGACGCCGACGTAATCGCGCTCGGCGGCTACATGCCGATACTCTCACCCTACTTCACCCAGAGGTACGAGGGACAGATACTCAGCTCACATCCTTCTCTCCTACCCGCCTTCAACACGACACAGCCGTGGAAGGACGCCCTCGAAGCCGGAGTCGAGGTCACCGGTGTCACGGTTCATTTCGTGACCGACGAGATCGGCGAGGGTCAGATTCTGACACAGGAGCCTGTCCGCGTACGTCCCGACGACGACCCCGAGAGTCTCAGGAGACGTCTCGAAGACGCTGAGAGACGTGCGTATCCGAGGGCTGTACGTCTCTTCGACGAAGTCGAGTTCGAGGACGGAAAGGTCGTGCGTCCCAACGAGTCGGATTCGGAGTCGGGCTTCGGAGACACGATGCTCAAGTCGTGGGAGAAGGAGTCAGACCTGAGGTACGGGGAGAATCCCCATCAGGACGCCGCCTTCTACCGTGACGAGAGCTTCGAGGGCGCGAGCATCGGAAACGCAAGACAGCTCGGCGGTAAGGAGATGTCGTACAACAACATGAACGACACAGACGCCGCGCTCTCGCTCGTACGTGAGTTCGACAGACCCGCGGCGGTCGTCGTCAAGCATACCAACCCTTGTGGAACCGCAGTCGCTGACACGGTCTCGGAGGCGTACGACAGGGCTCTCGCGACCGACGAGATGAGTGCCTTCGGCGGAATAGTTGCACTCAACAGGGAGTGTGACGCCGACACAGCCGAAGCGGTAACAGACTCCTTCAAGGAGGTCGTAGTAGCACCGTCGTACACCGACGATGCCCTGGACGAACTCAGGACAAAAGAGAGTCTGCGTATACTCGAAGTCGGCGATCTCGGGGGCGAACGCGATGACCTCGACATAAAGAAGGTCGAGGGTGGCGTCCTCGTACAGGACAGGGACGACAGGGTCGTAACGAGGGGAGACCTTGAGATTCCGACTCAGAGGGAGCCGACCGAGGAGGAGATAGACGCGATGCTCTTCGGATACACGGTCGTCAAACACGTCAAGTCGAACGCGATAGTCCTAGCTGACACCCACGACGGCGTGAGCGAGACAGTAGGCGTAGGCGCGGGTCAGATGTCACGTGTCGACTCGGTCAGGATAGCACGCGACAAGGCGGAGAAGCCCGTCGAGGGATCGGTCTTAGCGAGCGACGCCTTCTTCCCGTTCCGTGACAACATAGACGAAGCCGCCGACGCGGGGGTCGAAGCCATAATTCAGCCCGGCGGATCGGTCAACGACGACGAGGTCATAGAGGCTTGTGACGAACACGGCATAGCGATGGCTCTCACAGGATTCAGGTGTTTCCGCCACTGACGGAGACCATTTTCGACCACCACTCTACAGATGTAGTAACCCTTATATCTGTGTAGTACTACATCCGTAATATGAAACGTGTCGAGGACACCGAGGGAGCTACACAGAGACAACAGGACATCCCCCAGGCGTCAGCCGACGAGGCTAAGGAACTCGTCGAATCCGACGACTACTTCGTGCTCGACGTCAGGAACCCCGACGAACACGAGGAAAAGAGGATACCCGGAACAGACCGTCTGGTTCCCGTCAAGATAATCGACGGAATGGTAGACAAGATAGACGCCGACAGCCTACTCGTCTACTGCAGAAGCGGGTCGAGAAGCATGAGAGCGTGCAGACAGCTAGTCGACGGAGACTTCGACGAGGTCGTCAACCTCGACGGAGGAATAAACGGCTGGATCGACGACGGCTTCGAAGTCGAACGCGGAAGCTAAGTCGGTCTTATTTTCTGAATTTCCACATAAATTCGGCTTAATACACGTCCGAACAACCCCTATGTAAATATTAATATATAGGCACCCATATACTACGGAAACAGGGTGTTTAATATTGTCAAATTCGGACATTACATTCGACGAGTCATTTAACAGAATGAGGGGGCTGACGGGGGAGATAGAACAGTTCCTTTCACTTATAAATACGAAGCCTAGCCTCGAAAGGGTCGACCCGGTGGAGGCTCTCGAAGAGGGATTCTCCGAGGTCAAGGGAGAGTCGACGGAGACGGAAGCGGAGGTCTCAGCCGACGGAGGTAGGGAAGACGAAGCCACCGACATACTCGCCGACAGAAGACTTCTCAAACATCTCTTCGTCTCAGTCTTCCGGTTCGCCGACAGGGAAGACAGAAGCGACGTCTCTGTCGAGATAACCGACGGCAGCCTCGTTATCCGTGACCCGGGACTCCCGTCTTCTATTCCCTCAGGAGCATGGGAGCCGGGTTATAGCTCGGGCTCAGGGGGTTCGGGTCTCGCAGTCGTGAGACAGGTCTGTGAGACACACGGCTGGGAGATATCTGACTCTGGCTCTGACTCTGACTCCGACGTAGGTGTCCTTAGGATAGACAACCTACTCATACCGAGGATCGATCCCGAGTAGCAGTAGCTTCCAAAAAGACTTTATACACGTACTACTATGTCTGTAGTAGCACCGGTCAGTTCCCCCCATTTCCCCCACCATACCTAAGCTGAGCCGGTGTCACCCCTATCCATACGTTTTTCCCTACACTTGTAACCACCTTTTAATCACCTTTTAACCAAGTCAGTCCCTCCAGTCGTCGGCATCTCTGCTGTCACGTATCTTCCCCTTGGCGTGTCGGGGCATGGGCCAGAGCGCGAGTGCCACGGCTGCGGAGTAGACACCGAGGACTCCGAGGACTACGGCTGTTCCGGGAACACGAGAGACGGAGGCTGATTCTAAAGCAGAGACGTTCTCTGGTGTGAAGGCGGTGACCCTGAGAGCCCACGATCCGACTAAGAGTGTTAGAATAGGGAGGTAGACACGTCTGAGACGCCGTGAGAGAGCCTCGACGAAGGGTATCTTCGCCGCGGGCTCCCTCAGGTCGTCGCTCAGAAGAGTTCTCCATCTCTCGTTCTCGACGCCCTCGGGGTCTATGGCGTTCGCGAAGACGTTCTCCTCAAGCATCCTGACACGTGACCGCCAGACGTCGTAGGTTCTGTAACGGCGTGCCTCGACTACGAGGAAGACCAAGACGGCTACCACGCCTCCGAGGAGGACATAATGCGGGTTGTCGGGACTCGAAAACCCCCAGGTCAGTAGGGTCGCTGTCACGACGACAGCCCAGTTGGTCGTCCTGTCGAGACGTGATCTCCAAGCAGTCGCTCTTCCCAGCTCTCCCCTGTAGAAATGTCCCATGAGTCCGAAGAACTCGGAGGACTCCTCGGCTGCCTCGGCTCCTATCTCGCGCTCCTCGGGTGACGAGGGGTCAAAAGAGTCGGGGTCAGGGTCAGAGTCTTCCATCCCTCCTCTAGTACGCCTTCTACTCCTTATCTCTGCCGGCGAGATGGGGAGATTTATACTCGGTTAAGTTAACACACAATCATGAGCTTCTACTACAGACATCCGAAGGTCAAGGTGTCTTTCGGAAGAGGAGAGAGGTCTTGGGCGGGAAAGCTGGCGTCGAAACACGGCGAGAGGGCACTCGTCGTCACGGGGAAGTCGGCTATGGAACGTCTCGGCTTCCTCGAGGAGCTTTACGACAGCCTTGAGGAGAACGGCGTAGAGGTCGTCCACAGTTTCAACGACATACGTCCCAATCCCGAGGTTCGCGACGCCGAGAAATGTGCTCGGTCGGTCTGGGACGACGACATAGACGTCATAGTCGCACTCGGAGGCGGAAGCGTGATGGACACCGCGAAGGGAGTCAACGTCGCCCTGTCTAACTGGGACTCGCCCGACGAGGATCTCTGGGAGTACGTCTCTGGAGAGACGAGGATAGAAGAGTATAACCTGCCTCTCGTGGCTATAACCACGACTAGCGGAACCGGAAGCCACGTCAACACGGGCGCAGTCCTTGCCAACGACGAGATAAACGCGAAGCCCGCCTTCGGACACACCGACATGGCTCCCGACAACGCGATAGTCGACCCCGAGATAATGGATCACCTACCCCCCGAGGTCACAGCCGCGAGTGGCTTCGATGTCTTCGCACACGCGAGCGAGGGATACGTGGCGGGAGGCGAGCATCCGATCTCCGACCTGTACAGCATAGAGGCTATGGAGAAGGTCGCTAACTCACTCGTAGCCGCGGTAAATAACCCGACCGAGGAGGCGAGGGACGAGATGGCACTCGCCGACACGCTCGCCGGAGAGGCTCTCGCGTCGAACGGCACTGTTCTCAACCACGCACTCGCCCACTCGATAAGCGGACACGACCCCGATGTTGCCCACGGTCAGGCACTCGCCACGATCACTCCCGCGGTGATACGTTACAACGTCGAGAACGGCGACGACAGGACGAGACAGAGGTACGCCGAGATAGCACGTATACTCGGAAAGGACATCGACGGCGGCGGAAGGAAGGACGCCCTCAAGGCAGCCGAAGCGGTTGAGGAGCTAAGGGCTGAGATAGGTCTCGACAGGAGGATAGACGACTTCGACGTCTCGAAGGACGAGATAGACGATATGGTCTCGGAGGCGAAGACCTGGCTCAAGGGGGCGTGGAACCACAACCCCGTCGAAGTCACCAAGGACGACGCGAAGGCGATATACGACGAGGCGTGGTAGTCAGGGCTAGGAAACTTTATTTAGTCGGAGATCCTAGACCGACTGCCTCCCAAACCGAAAAACAATCAGGAGGTCTGGAGAAAACCATGGAAGTCAGACAGATTGCTGAGGAACTACACGACAGATTTTCAGGAGACGTGTCGGTTGACGAGATAGAGGAGAGTCTCGACAGCCTCATAAACGAGTACCAAGTCCCCGAGGACGAGGCACGTCGGAGCGTCATAAGCAGATACTCCGACGGAGAGACGGAGACCCAGTCTCAGACAGCCGAGGTGACCAGGATAACAGAGATCGACGAGCCCGAGGACTGGATCACAGTCGAGGTCGAGGTCGTCGACCTCTGGGAACCCACGAGCGACTCGGTAGGACAGGTGGGTCTGATTGGTGACGAGACCGGCACGATCAAGTTCACGGCGTGGGCGAAGAGCGACCTTCCCGAGTTAGACGAGGGCGAGACATATAGGCTCGAAAACGTCGTGACCGACGAGTACCAAGGACGTATGAGCGTCAAGCTCAACTCGTCGACAGAGATAGAAGAGATCGACGACGAGATAGAGGTCGGCACAGCCGAGACCGAGGTCAAGGGTGCTCTCGTCGACATACAGTCGGGAAGTGGTCTCATAAAGAGATGCCCCGTCGAGGGCTGTACGCGTGTCCTCCAGAACGGACGGTGTGCAGAACACGGAGAGGTCGACGGTGAGTTCGACCTACGTGTCAAGGGAGTCATAGACGACGGAAAAGAAGTTCACGACGTCATATTCGACAGAGAGATGACCGAAGACCTGACAGGAATCACGATGGAAGAGGCGAAACAGAAGGCGATGGACAAACTCGACACGAGCGTTGTGACCGACGACATACATGAGATGCTCGTCGGACGGTACTTCAGGGTCAGCGGAAACGAGATAGGAAGATACCTCCTCGCTAACGACGCCGAGAAGCTCGAAGACGAGACAGATACCGACGCACTCCTTATAAGGGCGCGGTCAGTAGGAGGTGGTTCGGATGAGTGAGACAGAGATAAGACGTGAGGTCGCACGCCGCGTATTCGCACGTGAGTTCGGCGACGCCTCCCACACGTTCAAGGAGAGCGACGACGACCGTGCGCCGACCTACCTCCTGCTTCCGACGGGCGAGAAGGCGAACCGTGTCTTCGTCGTGGGTACTCTCACAGAGAAGGAAGACATAGGAGAGGACTCGGAGTACTGGAGAGCGAGGGTCGTCGATCCCACCGGAACCTTCCTCGTCTACGCGGGACAGTACCAGCCCGAGGCAGTCGACGCCCTGCGTGAGATAGAGCCTCCCGAGTACGTCGCCGTCGTGGGCAAGCCCAACACCTACGAGCCCGACGACGAAGACAGTGAGACAGACGCTGGTGAATCTGAAGGTTCGCCTGCAGACGAAAACGAGAGTTCTCGGGACGTTATAACCTCGATACGCCCCGAGTCGATCAACGTCGTCGACGCCGTGACACGTGACAGATGGATAGGCGAGACCGCCGAGAGGACTCTAGACAGGATAGAGGGCGACGGAGAAGAGAAAGAGATGGCTCGTGAGATCTACGGCGACGGCACTTCTAGGTACACCGACGTAGTCGTAGACGCACTCGAAAGCCTCGAATAGGGATATATCTTTTTCGACCTGATACTCAAGGACAGAAGAACCTGAATACGGAATCGGTCTGAAAGAGAGATACCGATGCTAATTCGGATACAGTATCCAATTTTCTCAGACAGGTCTGTATTCAGTCTCTAATTATTTCTGTCCTTGAGTATGAATTTGGGTCTAACTTAGGGTCGAGTTGGTAGGTATCTCGGAAAAGAGTATTTTATACCCGAGACGTCGTACCGTACGATGACCTCGACACGTTCCAGTATACAGAGCCACATAGCCGAGAACCCGGGTGTCTACTTCAGCCAGATAGTCCGGTCTCTTGACCTCGCTCCGGGTCAGGTACAGCACCATCTCAGAAGTCTACGTGACGACGACGACGTTATCGAGGACTCGATAAGGGGATACACGCATTACTACCCCGAGACGTACGACGGCTGGGAGAGGGAGACGCTCGCCTTCCTCAGACGTGAGACGGTGCGTGACATACTCTTCGTAATAATCGAGGAGGAGCCCAACGCGAATCCGGTCGAAATAACAGACGAACTCGGTATAGCGAGGAGCACGCTCGAGTGGCACCTCGACAGTCTCGTCGAGAGAGACATAGTCGAGAAGAACAGGGAGATAGGCGGCGGCGTCGGTCTGAGTCTGTCACATCCCGAGAGAACCCACGAGCTTCTAGAGGAGGTCTCGCCGTCTCTGAGCGACAGACTCACTGACAGGTTCATACGTGCTTTCGACCAGATCTGATTTCTGTGTAACTATGAATGACCGGAATTTATATGGTCTCTTCCGACACGAGTAGTAAAGGATGCGCCAGCTGTTGTGGTGGATTATCGGCGGGTCGCGGGGAGGTAGGAACCGTCTGCGCATCATACGTGCCTTACACGACCAGCCGATGAACACCAACCAGCTGTCGAACGAACTCGACCTTGACTACAAGACGGTACAGCACCATCTTGAGATGCTTGAGGAAAACGACATACTGACTACTCAAGGGGGCAACTACGGCAAGATGTACTTTCTGACCGACAGGATGAGACAGAACCTAGACATACTCGACGAGGTGGCTCGTCAGGCTGACCTCGAAAACGTAGATGTAGATGTAGATGTAGGTGATCAGGATGACTGACGACGAAGCTACGGACGCTGAGAACCACGATGACAATGATCCGGAGGAGACGGGCGACCCCGGAGGCGGCAGGACATTCACCCCTCTTACCAAGACTGCTGGGGTAGTAATAGTCTCGGTCACCGTGGCTCTCGTGATCGGGTTCGCCGTGCCCGGAATACTCGCTCCCGACGAGAAGATGAGATACGTCCCTGACTTCATAGTCCTCCTCGTCCAGATTAAGATATTCATAACCACGTTCAATCTTCTCCTTCTCCTCGTTCTCGCGAGGTCGTACGTCAGAATCTACCGTGACCTCCCGAATAAGTACACGAGGAGTCTCATAATCCTGAGCATCTCGCTCCTCCTCTATGCGTTTACCTCCAACCCTCTCATCCAGATACTTCTCGGACTCCATCCCGAGCCCAACATAGGTGCTTTCGCGTTCCTCTCCGACTTCTTCATCGGGATAGCGATAGTCGTCCTCTTCTACCAGAGCGAGGCTTGAGCTACTCGTATATCCGATCATCAGTCATTCCTTGGTACAAGTCCTTGGTCGGCTATTTTCTTCGCTCCACTCAGAAAAGTAGCGGGAGGTAGATTTGAACTACCGATCTGCGGGTTATGAGCCCGCCGGAATCTCCTGGCTATCCCATCCCGCTACATATCCGTATGTCGATTAGCTGTTTAAGGATTGCGGTATGGCTGGCGTATCACCTACCTCGGCGTTCACGCCGAGGTTTGTCGGTGAACTTCACAAGATCTTCGATCTTGTGGATTGTGAAATCAGAGATTTCACAACTCCCGGTCTATCCACTAGACCGTGGAAGGCGAGTACTCGCCATTCCCGTTCAACGTCCCCGACTTGAGGGCGAGGTGATAGGTTGCCCCTCCAGAACCAGACTTGCGCCGGTTCTGGATGTATTTGTCTGCAATGTTTCGCGCCGCGTTGTAGTCGCTATGTAGCTCTTTGCCGCACTTCTGACAGGCAAAGTCGTCACCGTCACGGTTGTCTTCGTGCGTGAAGCCACACCCCGTCTCAGAACACCGTTGACTGGTGTAGGCTGGATGGACTGACTCGACGGCGATTCCTTCGCTACGGGCTTTGTACGTCGTCTGGCGTTTCAGTTCGTTGAACGCCCACTGTTGGAACTTCGAGGAGTTCGAGATGCGTTCACGGATGTTCTCTAAGTCCTCGAACACAATGGTCGTGCAGTTCTGAGAAACAGCCTCTTTGACCAGTTCCTTCGATGCTTGGTGCAAGAAGTCCTCTGACCAGTTGGAGAAGGTGTCACCGATGGACTGGATAGTGAGGTGTGCGCTTCGTGTGCCTTGCTGTTGGAGACGGGCGCGGCGGCGTTCGTACTCGCGGCGTTTATGATTCAGCAGGTCGGCGTTCCCGATGAACGCGCCTGTGCTAGTGACTGCGAGATACCCGTCCACGTTCCGGTCTACGCCGAGAACGGTTGATTGGTTCTCGGCTTCTCCCGACGACTCGTCGCGTTCCTTCTTGACGAAGACGTGGAGATAGTAGGTATCAGTCTGGTTGTCGTAGCGGAGTTTCGCGCCCTG
>JAXIOF010000028.1 GCA_034190545.1 Candidatus Afararchaeum irisae
CCTCGTCGCGCACACGTCTCTCAAGCACGTCGCGGTAAGAGGCGTAGCCGAAGACGAGGACTGCGGCGACGACTCTGGCTACGTCGGTGTAGACTTGGAGTTGAACTGGGGCTTCGACGTTCACTCGTGTCTCAGATGTCGTCGAGACGTCTCGCCATCTTGACGGCGCTCTCGACCCCTCTCTTCGCGTAGTCGACACGGCTGTGAGCCTCTATACGTGACATACCCGGACCTGAGACGCCGAGTGCGACGGGTGTGTCGTACTCCAGCGAGAGATCAGAGATCTTCTGTGACGCGTTTGAGACGACTACGTCGTCGTGGTCAGTCTCGCCCTCTATTACGACTCCGAGTGTGACGACTGAGTCTATATCGTCCCTCTGACACAGCTTCTTCACGAAGAGAGGCATGTCGTAGACACCCGGGACATAGACCGTCTCGACTACGTCGGCGTCTAAGAAGTCGGCGTGTTCACGTGCGACTTCTTCCATCTGAGACGTTATGTCCCTGTTGAACTCGGCGACTACGAGACCTAGATCTACCATGGTCGAAAGTCGGAGAAGAGAGATTTAACTCTTTTCTGTTATCCGTGTCCGACAGCCGCGTCTTGGAAACAGAACAGTGCCCTAGCCTCGTGTCAGACCTGTTCGTCGAGGACTACAGTGCTGTCTGACTTAATCCAGGCGAGCGGGTTCCTCGCGTCATACAGCACCGTGCCGTCGTCGGTGTCGTATGACTCTATGTTCGAGACCTCTTCGTCCATCTCACGGCTCGCACTGGACATATTGTGTGTCACCTCATACCACGCTTAGGACGCGTAGTATATAACCCTTGTGACTTGTTGTCACACTGAACCCAACCACCGCGAATATATAGGTGAGACGTCTAATCCGGATATGGGCGACGGGAACCAGTCGAGCATACGTGACTTCGGGGAGGAACCCGAGAATCCGAGGACGGAGACAGAGACCGAAGGGACGGAGATAGGCGTCACCAACATAGATTACACCGTCGAGTCCGACGCCGACGGAGAGCCGTATCCCGTCGTAAACGTATTCGGAAGGACAACGGACGGAGAGGCGAAACACGTCCGTGTCCTCGGATTCGAGCCCTACTTCTACATTCCCGAGGATCAAGCAGAAGGGATAGCCGAGAAGGAGGAACGTGTCACGCGCACCGAGGACGGGTACGAGTCGATAGAGGGCGACGACCTCATCCGTGTCTACACGCGTATACCCGCAGACGTCGGCGAGGTGAGGGAGTCGTACCACCATTACGAGGCGGACATACTCTTCCCCAACCGTTTCAGGATCGACAAGGGGGTCAAGTCGGGG
The DNA here is from genome assembly GCA_034190545.1 of Candidatus Afararchaeum irisae. NCBI lineage: Archaea > Methanobacteriati > Methanobacteriota > Halobacteria > Halorutilales > Halorutilaceae > Afararchaeum (SeqCode) > Afararchaeum irisae (SeqCode). The sequence goes on from JAXIOF010000028.1 coordinate 1,332, forward strand.
ATACGTATACCTCCGGAGTACGACGGAGATGAAGTCATAGAGATAGACGAGTCAGAAGTCGAGCCGTGCGATGTAAATGCTCCCGCACGGACGGGTATCATAGATATAGAGGTCGAAGACAGACACGGATTCCCCGAGAACGGCGAGGAGCCGATAATCTGTCTCACGGCGTGGGACTCGTTCGATGACGAGTACGACGTATTTGTCTTTGACGCTGACGCGCCCGACGAGGTCGACGGCGCGCGCGTCCACTCCTACGAGACAGAGGAGGAGATGCTCGACGGTTTCCTCTCGTACGTCGAGGAGAAGGACTTCGACCTGTTTTCGGGATGGAACTTCAACGACTTCGACGCGCCGTATCTCATCGACAGACTCGACGTACTCGACCTCGACTCGGCACGTCTGTCACGTCTAAACGAGGTCTGGCACTCCGACTGGGGCGGTCCCACAGTCAAGGGTAGGACGACGTTCGACCTCCTCTACGCCTACCAGAGGATGAAGTTCACGGAGCTAGAGTCGTACCGCTTGGACGCGATTGCCGAGGAGGAACTCGGCGAGTCGAAGGTACATTACACCGGAAAGATAGGCGACCTGTGGCACGATGACACCAAACGTCTCTTGGAGTACAACAAGATCGACGTCGAGCTATGTGTCCGTATAGACGAGAAGGTCGACATAATAGACTTCTTCCGCGAGCTGTCACGTTTCGTCGGCTGTTCACTCGAAGACTCAACGACTCCGAGCGACGTAGTCGATATATACGTACTCAGGAAGGCACACGGCGAGTTCGTCCTGCCCTCGAAGGGAGGAGGAAGCGGCGAGGAGTACGCCGGAGGCGAGGTCTTCGAGCCTATCACGGGAATCAGGGAGAATGTTGCTGTTCTAGATTTAGCGTCTTTGTATCCCATGTCGATGGTCTCTATAAACGCAAGTCCCGAGACGAAGGTCGGAGACGACTACGACGGCGATACTTACGAGGCACCTAACGGCGTCGAGTTCAGGAAGGACATCGAGGGACTCACGAAGACGATAGTCACCGAGCTTCTCGAGGAGCGTCAGAAGAAGAAAGACGCGAGGGACGAACACGAGTACGGGAGTCCCGAGTACAATAAGTTCGACAACCAGCAGAGCGCGATAAAGGTTGTTATGAACTGTTTCTCGGGTGACACCGACTTGGTAACCGAGGACGGTGTGAGGAACATAAAGGACATCGAGACGGGCGATTACGTCTACTCAGTCGACCCCGAGACGAAGCAAGTCGAGTTCAAGGAGGTCGTCGAGACCTATGAGTACGACTACTCGGGAGAGATGGTCGATATAGAGACCCGGCACACCGACTTTTCTGTCACCCCGAACCACAAGATGCTCGTCGAGACTGAGTCGGGGACAGAGTTCGTCGAAGCAAGCGATCTCAACGACTACACCAACTACCAGATTCCGACAGGAGATCCCATCGACGGTGAGAAGCCCGAGAAGTTCAGCCTGCTGGAAGAAGGAGAAGCCGAGAATGTCTTTGTCTACGCCGATGGACACGGAACATCCTTCAAGAAGAGTATAGGCGAGGCTTCCAAGAAGCTTGAGTACGAGTCGAACAGGAAGGCATACAGATGCTCTCCTAGTCACATACGTGAAAACCCCGTGGTCGCCGACGAAGCCGACGAAATCCTCTTGCAGAGGGGAGCGAGACAGTCAACAGTCCCCCACGAGTTTGACACCGAGGACTGGCTACGTCTCGTAGGCTGGTACGTGACCGAAGGTTCCGTGTATGAAATACAGCCGAAGGAGTACGAGACGACGAAGAGAGGGAGGTCGAAGAAGATACAGTTCGCACAGATAGACGGCGACGGCAGGGACTCGATAAGGTCGCTCCTCGAACGTATGGGTATGAACCCGCTGTCAGAGGAGAGACAGATCAGTGTCACGAACGCCGTAATCGCCGACTGGCTAGTCGAGAACTGTGGAAGTGGAAGCGAGAACAAACGTCTTCCCGACTTCGTCTTCAGCCTCGACTCGTCCCTCCTCGAAGTACTCTTCGACAGTCTCATACAGGGTGACGGAGACACCCACTCGGGAATACGGTACTCGACGAAGAGCGACCGTCTCAAGGACGACATGGTACGTCTCGCCGTACATCTCGGCTACAAACCCATGGTTAGCCGTGACTCGGGGGTCTGGAGAATACGTTTCTCACGTAACAAGGGGAGCTTCAGGATGCACAGAAACGGCTCAATCTCCCGGAGCCAAGATGGCAAGGTCTACTGCGTTACAGTCGAGGACAACCACACCGTACTCGCAGGAAGAGACGGCAAGTTCCAGTGGGTCGGACAGTCGTACTACGGCGTAGCGGGTTACCCGCGTTTCCGTCTCTACGACAGGGAGATGGGAAGCGCGGTTACAGCGACGGGAAGACGTGTCATAGAACACACTCGTGACACCATACAGGAGATGGGTTACGACGTGATATATGGGGACAGTGTAACCGGAGACAGACCTGTCGTTGTTCGTAATCCCTCGGGACGTATGCGGATTATCGAGATAGAGAGACTCTTCGAGACAGGAGACGACATAGGAACGGTAGGAGCGAAGGAGCGTCGGAGTCTCGGAGGCTGGGAAGCACTCTCAGTCACCGAAGACGGAGAGGCTGAGTGGAAGCCCATAAACCAAGCCGTACGTCACAAGGCTGACGGCGATGTAGTCAGACTCCAGCATAAGTTCGGAGAGTCAACTACCACGGAAGACCACTCATACGTCGTCGATGGGGACGAGGGTCTGAAAGAAGTGAAGCCCGACGGTGTCGACGAGCCGTTACGTGTACCCGAAATCCCTGACATAGAGGAGATAGAAACCGTCGATGTATACGAGGTACTCGAAGGGTACGAACGTGAGTACGTCGACACACGAGGAGGAAGAGTCAGAGAGAAGACTAAACGTGTCCAGACGGACGGCGAGTACGTCTGGTTCGGACATCCACACCAAGCCGACTACGACTCGACGGTGAAGGTCAGACGTTACATAGACATCGACTCCGAGGAAGGTGACGCCCTTCTACGTCTTCTTGGGACTTATGTCGCTGAGGGAACTGCGTCGACACACGAGACCTCATCACGTAAGTACGGCAGTTCGATCTCCGAGTCCGATCCTGATCTTCTGAGACAGCTCAAGCGTGACTATAACAGCCTTTTCAAGAACGCGACTGTTAGCGTGATTGAGTCCGACACAAGACCAGAGCGTACCGTGTCGTATCAGAATTCATCGGGAGCCTCACAGGTGACTTACACCGATAGTACCCACAAGCTTCAGATGATGAACGAACTCTCAGCGGTCTTCTTCCGTGAGTTCGCAGGACAGACATCGAGAGGAAAACGAGTCCCGGAGTTCGTCTTCCATCTTCCCAAGGAGAAACAGGACTTGTTCCTAAACGCAGTAGTCGACGGAGACGGCTCGCGTAAGTTCCCACGTTACTCCGAAGAGTACTCCGAACGCAACTTCGACTATGAGACCACGAGCCGTTGTCTCGCTGCCGGAATCTCGACCCTCCTCATACAGAGGGGGAAGAAACACTCGTTCAAGTACCGCGACGAGAAGGAGTCTTACACCATACGGACATGTGACTACTACCGTGAGGGTCGTGATCCGGTAGTAGCCGAGAAGGAGTACGACGGCTATGTCTACGACCTTAGTGTTGAGGACAACCAGAACTTCGTCGATGGAGTCGGAGGGATCGTCCTACACAACACCGACTCAACCCTAGTCGAGCTAGGCTCCGACAGAGAGTTCGACGAGATAATCGAGACTGGCGAGGTCATAGAGGAGAAAGTCAACGAGAGCTACGACGACCTCGCGCGCGACGAGTTCAACGCGAGTGCCGACACACACAGATGGGAGATAGAGTTCGAGAAGCTCTACCGACGTTTCTTCCAGGCGGGAAAGAAGAAGAGGTACGCGGGGCATCTCATCTGGAACGAGGGGAAGGAGGTCGACGAGATCGACATCACGGGATTCGAGTACAAGAGGAGTGATGTCGCTCAGGTCACGAAGGACGTACAGGAGGAGGTCATACGCCGTATAGTCACGGGTGAGGAGTTCGACAGCGTCGCCGAGTACCTCAGGGATGTCATAGACGAGTTCAAGGAGGGCGACTTCTCGTACGACTACATAGGAATCCCGGGCGGCATAGGACAGAAGCTCGACGCCTACGACACCGACACGGCACAGGTCAAGGGAGCTAAGTACGCCAACGAGCATCTCGGCACCAACTTCACGAGCGGGAGCAAGCCGAAGAGGCTCTACATCAAACGCGTCAAGCCGAGCGACGACGGACAGCAGTATCCTCCGACAGAGGTCGTCTGCTTTGAGTACGAGGAACAGATACCCGACGAGTTCGTCGTCGACTGGGACAAGATGCTCCAGAAGACGCTCGAAGAGCCTATCTCACGCATACTCGAAGCACTCGGATGGTCGTGGAGCGAGGTCGAGAGCGGACAGGAACAGACAGGACTCGGGGAGTTCTGAAATGAATGAGGTTACTTTCGTCTCGGGCGGAACAGGTACTCCGAAGCTCTTAGACGGAGCACTCGCGAGTCACAGGATAGACGAGTCGAATATAAACGTCGTCGTCAACACGGGGGACGACATAGAGATAGCCGGAAACCTCGTCTGTCCCGACGTCGACACTGTTCTGTATACTCTCTCCGGAATCATAGACAGGGACAGATGGTGGGGCACAGTCGACGACACCTACGTGACACACAAGCATCTCACCGACCTCGCCGACACTGAGGAGAAGACCGAGAGGGTCGAGGCTAACAGGAGTATATCTGAGGGGAGAGCTTTCTCGGGAGCCGGCGAGTTCATGCTGATAGGCGACAGAGACAGGGCGACACATATCCACCGCACGTCGCTGATAGACGAGGGTAAGACACTCACGGAAGCCACCTCCGACTTGGCGTCGTCAATGGGTATCGAAGCCGACGTACTCCCGATGAGCGACGACCCGGTATCGACCTACATAGAGACCCCCGAGGGCGAGGTTCATTTCCAGGTCTTCTGGATAGCAGAAAACGGCGAGCCCGCAGTCGAGAACGTCGAGTTCCGCGGAGTAGACGGTTCCGAGCCGACCGCCGAGACCCTCGAAGCACTCGAAAGTCCCGTAGTCATAGGTCCGTCGAACCCCGTGACGAGCCTCGGACCCATACTCTCACTCGACGGTGTTATCGAGGCTTTACGCGACACTCGTGTTGTCGCAGTCTCGCCCTTCGTCGGCGGAGATGTCGTGAGCGGTCCCGCGCCTAAGCTTATGCGTGCCGAGGGTCTCGAAGCCAGCACGCGAGGCGTCTACGAGGCGTACTCCGAGTTCGTCGACGTGGTCGTCGTCGACGAGACGGAGTCTAGCCTCGACCTCGGCTGTGAGACAGTAGCCGCTGACACGGTCATGGAGTCTCGTGAGGACTCGAAAAGACTCTTCGAGACGGTAGCCGAAGCCGTCCGACTCTAATTTTCGAGAATCGTACTAAGATTTTTCGTCTAACGAACCAAATTAAACATATATTTCTGGAATGACCTTCGTACATGGAGAACGACGACAGTATAACGAATATAACGAGAAGAAGACTTCTGGCTGTGACAGGAGCGGGTCTCAGTGTAGGAGTCGCAGGCTGTACGGGTGGCGGAAACGGCGGAGAAGGCAGTGACACCAATGCCGACGCCAACGGATCAGGTGGAGATACTGGAGAAGGCGGAGAAACGAACGAGACCGACGGAGACTCAGAGAGTGGTGAAGCCCAAGAGACCTCTCTATCTGAGCCCGTTTCTCCCGTTCCAGACGACAAGCGGTGTGCGGTCTGTAACATGAAAGCCGCTGAGTACCCCGACTCGAACGCACAGCTCTCGCTCTCCGACGGAGGTCGGGTCTACTTCTGCTCGTCGGGCTGTTTCACGGCGTACTACGCATACCCTGACTCGTCGAAGTTCAGCGCTCCCGCGGAGTTCAGCCACGGCGACTGGGAGGACAAGGTCGCCAACGCGTGGGTGCGCGACTACGGAACCAAGGAGTTCATCGACGCTACGGAGGCGAGCTACGTCCTCGAATACAACGCTGACAGGATAGAGATGGCCATGGGTGACAATCCTCTTCCATACGGAGCCGAGGAAGACGCAGTCGCCTACACAGAGAAGTACGACGACCTCTCCGAACACGATGTCGTCTCTCTTTCGGCATTCGACAGGTCGCTCGCTGAGAGATACAGCCCTAACTTCATAGCCGAGTCGGAGGTCGAGGCGACTCCGATAACTGAGTCAGTCGATGTCCCCGACGACGCCGAATGTACAGTCTGTGGGATGAAGGCGGCGAAGTTCCCCGACTGGAACGCACAGGCTTCACACGAGAACGGCGACAGGGACTTCTTCTGTTCGCCGGGATGTATGACGACCTACTACGCGACTCCCGAGACATTCAACGACGGTAAGACGCAGGACGACATAGTCGGAGTCTGGGCACACGACTTCGAGACGAAGGATCTCATAGACGCGAGGTTCGCTGACTACGTCCTCGTGACTAAAGCCGACAGGGTTGACGACCCGATGATGAAGAACCCTCTTCCGTTCTCTAATCCCGACGACGCGACGGCGTACGTCGACGAGTACGACGACCTCTCCGAAGACGACATAATCCCGCTGACTTCGTTCGACATGTCCCTCGCAGAGACCTACAGAAAGAAGTTCGTGACGGGTTAGGATACGAAAAGCCTCAAGCCCCCGTGTCTCGAATCTCGGACATGGGCACAGGTATGCGGAGTATCTCGGATCGGGTTCCGGGGTCGGAGTACCTCCGTCTATCACGGACGTGGGGCTACTCGTTGATCTTCGTTCTTCCACTCATACTCTCATATCAGACGTTGATAATGGTAACATCCGCGTCGGGAGGAATACGTCCCGTGAACGGAGCCGAGGCACTCCTCGCGTGGAGCCTCGGACTCGTGGGAGTCGAGTCTTATGCCGGCTTCTTCTACGTGGTTATAGGCGTCGCAGTCGTGGGAACCGTCTACGACGTCTTCTACAACGACAGACGAGTGAAGCCGTCTTACTTCGGTGGAATGCTGCTGGAGAGCCTCGTCTACGCTATCTTCTTCGGATACGCCGTCTCAGTCGTCACGGGAGCCGTACTTCCGCCCGAGCTAGTCCCCTCCGACGTCTCTGCGGCGATCTCAGGTATAGAGTCGGCTTCGGCGCTCGACAAGATTCTGATGAGCGTCGGTGCGGGTATATACGAGGAGATAGTCTTCCGGGTGATACTTATCTCGGGAGTCGGACGTCTTATAGGTCTCGGAGACCGCCCCGGCTTCGGCGGGTACATCCTCCTAATAGGGATTTCGAGCATAGTCTTCTCAGCGGCACACGTCACGGGAGACCCGTCGGCTCTCTCGCCGTACGTCTTTACCTTCCGTGCTATAGGTGGAGCCGTCTTCGCCCTCGTATACATCCTCAGAGGCTTCGGAGTCGTAGTCTATACGCACGCATTCTACGACATACTCGTCTTCTTCGTGGGATGAACCGGGAGGCTTACGGGTCACGCGACCGTCTATCGTCTAATGGCGACAAACTCGTGGGACGCTGATCTCTACGACGGCGACCATCTCTTCGTCTCAGAGTACGGCGAGGATCTAATGGATCTACTCTCAGTCTCCGGGGGAGAACGTGTACTCGACCTCGGCTGTGGAACGGGTCATCTCACGAAACAGATAGAGACAGAGGCTAAGAACGTCGAGGTTACGGGTCTCGACTCGTCGAAGGAGATGCTCGAAAAGGCGCGCGAGACGTATCCCGGGATCGACTTCATCGATGCCGACGCGAGAGACTTCGAGGCATCGGGGTACGACGCTGTCTTCTCGAACGCCGCACTTCACTGGGTCGAGGAAGGCGAACAGGAGGAGGTCTTAGAGTCAGTGAGAAACGGTCTCAAAGAAGGGGGACGTTTCGTAGCTGAGACGGGAGGCGACCGAAACGCCGATAAGGTCATCTCGGCAGTCATAGAGGTACTCTCCGAGAGGGGACACGAAGTCACGAACCCGTGGTACTTCCCCACAGTCGGCGAGTACGCGACGTTACTCGAGGATAACGGATTCGAGGTGAGGGAGATGCGTCTCTTCGACCGTCCCACGAGGCTCGAAGGAGGCGAGGACGGTCTCAGAAACTGGATAGAGATGTTCGGTGACTCGTTTTTCCCCGGGGTTCCCGACGACGAGAGGAGACGCGTCGTCTCGGAGGTTGAGAGTCTTCTCAGAGACGACCTCTTCCACGAGGGCACGGAGTCATGGATCGCCGACTACCGCCGTCTCAGGTTCGTGGCGTATAGGCGATAGGCAATACTTAATAAGAGAGCCCCGCAGTTTTAGCCAAGAGAATGTTCAAGTCCGTTATAAACGCTGGAGTCATAAGCTCGGCGATAGACACCGTCGACGTACTCGTTGACGAGTGCAAGGTGAGGCTTGAGGAAGACGGGATCACTATAAAGGCAGTCGATCCCGCGAACGTCGGTATGGTCGATCTTTCGATCCCCGAGGAGTCATTCGAGTCGTACGAGGGCGACGGTGAGGTCATAGGTCTCAACGTGACGCGTTTCAAGGACATAATCGGGATGGCGAACAAGGGCGACTCGGTCGAACTCGAACTCGACGACGAGACCCACAAGCTCAAGATACGTATAAACGGTCTACGTTACACACTCTCGCTCATAGACGCAGACGCCGTCAGACAGGAGCCTAATGTCCCCGACCTCGACCTCTCGTGTGAGGTCAGGATAGCAGGAAACGAGATCAAGAGGGGCGTCAAAGCGGCGGGAATGGTGAGCGACCACATGGAGTTCGGGGTCGAGGGCGGCGACTTCTTCATGCACGCTGAGGGCGACACAGACGACGTACGTGTCGACCTCTCCAAGGACGAAATAATAGGGATCGAGGGTGAGGAGGCGCGTTCGCTCTTCTCTCTCGACTACCTCGACGACATGTCGAAGGCGATACCCAACGACGCCGAGGTCAGGATGGAGATAGGGGTCGACTACCCCGTCAAGATGCATTTCGAGATAGCAGACGGCGAGGGTCACGTCACCTACCTCCTCGCACCACGTATAGAGAACGAGTAAGCGCCGACTAGAGTAGCCATGTCCGTATCAGTACCGATACTCTACGCGCGTTACCCTTTTCTTGAGGGTGCCTCCGACGCAGTAGAGGAGACTGCCGACTCTTTCACCGACCTAGTCTCAGAGCCCGTCTTAGAACGCGCGGAGGAACGCGTTACGCTCGCAGTCGAGGAGAAGACCGTCGGCGGTATAACTAAGCCCGCGACGACGGAGCTTTTCTCGTACCCCGTCGCGCGCGCCGTCGTGAGCGTAGTCGACGACGAGATGCTCACGAGGAGATACGCGTGGGCGGAGGCTTCTACGGCTTACGACAGGATAAAAGACGACCTGAGATCGTCAGAGTCCTTCGGAAGCGTCGAGTCGGCACGTCTGAGCCTCGGAGACCTGATAGACGAGTTCGGTCTGGAAGTGAGGGAGATCGACGACGGATACGAGATACGTCTCCACGACTACCTCGAACTCGCCTCGGGTCTCTCCGACAAGAGATGGAAGCTCGTCAACAGGGCGGTCGACGACGGCTGGGTAAGGATAGACACGAACGGGATTCTGATACTCGTGAGGGAGGCGATCAGAGACCGAGTTATCGATGACCTGCCTCTGAGTATCCCGCGGGAGGTCGAGGCTCTCGTCTCGGATGCCGTCGAGTCGGTGAGGGAGACCATGTCGAGAGCCTCCCTGAGCCGTGACATAGACGAGGTCGACGAGGACGAGTTCCCTCCGTGTATGAAGACCCTCTTAGCTGAGGTTCGTGAGGGCGAACACCTCGAACACCACTCGCGGTTCGCTATAACTACCTTCCTCGCCAATATCGGTATGTCGGTCGACGAGATAATAGAGACCTACGAGGTCAATCCCGGGTTCGGAGAGGAGATGACGCGGTACCAGGCTAGCCACATACAGGGTGAGACGAGCCCGACTGAGTACACTGCACCGTCGTGTGCGACGATGGTGACCTACGGCGACTGCCGGAACAGGGACGACCTGTGTGACGAGATCAGCCATCCGCTCGAGTACTACAGGAGACGTCTCGACGAGAAAGACAGTGAGAACGAAGACGGGAAAGACGACACCGAAGACACAGCCACAGACACAGACACGGAGCCAGAGACTGACGGAGAGACGGAGTCAGAAACACAGACAGACGGAGAAGAAGACTGAGACGTCTACGGCTACGTCTCGGCTACGAGTAGCTTCTTCTCGATATCCCTATGCCTGCGACCGTAGACAGTAACACGAATACGAGTAATGAGGCTAGAAGTCCCCACGGCTTCATACCGGGTTCGAGCGACTCCGACACCACGAGCGACGCTACGAAGACGACTGTGACGACTACAGTCGCAGCCACGCTGAACTTGAGATCCGTCATTCTATCTGTTGGTTTTTAAATGCCCAAACATAAGAATACCGTTCTGGATTCGGATCTCCCCGTCTCCACACAACCTATATATGGGTCGAGAACTCAGGTTGTGACGAGACAGATGAACTGTCCGGGATGTGGAGAGGAGATCTATGAGGAGGAACTCATAGACGGCGACTGTCCTCTCTGCGGAGAGACCGTGAGACAAGGTCAGTCTACAGAAGCCGAGCTTCCGACCGAAACCGAGACTGAAGCCGAGACTGAGGAGGCTCTTGAGAGAATAGTTGGCTTCTTCGAAGGCGGAACCGACTCGTTACTAGACCCCGTCGAGGACACAGAGAGTAAGAGACGTTACGTTCTCGAAGTTCCGCCCTCTATACTCGACAGGCTCAGACCCAAGAGATGTGACGCGTGTGGTCGGTGGCATCTCAAGATAGGAAGGAAGGAGTACGACGTGCTTTTAGAGGGTAACACCGGAGAGGTCGACGTGACCTACTACTGTGTACTGTGTGAGCCGTCCGAGCCCGAGTCGGAGGACTGAGAAAGAAGAAAAAGATCAGATTCTACATCTCTGTCCCGAGTCTATGACCTTGACGACGGTGAGGACTGCGGGGAGTATCACGAAGCCCGCGAACAGCGAGAAGGCTATAGCGAAGACAGTAGTCCATCCGAAGTTCGCGAGCACGGGGAACCTCGACAGGAGGAGAACCCCGAACCCCGTGATCGTCGTGAGTCCCGATCCGAGTATTGGACGTGAGAGCTTTCCTATCGCCGTCTCTATGGCGTCGAACGGGGTCTCTCCGTGTTCTATCATCTCCTCCTCGAACCTCTCGTAGATATGTATTCCGTAGTCGATTCCTATTCCGAGAGTCAGCGACGACATCGTAACCGTGAGAGGATTCCACGGGACTCCCGCTACGAACATTCCCCCGGTGACGAGTAACGCCGCGCTGGCTGCGACCCCGAGGACGAGTATCGAACTCACGCGGAGCGACTTGAAGGTGAGTGTGAGGAATATCAGACCGAGACTGAAGCTCAGGAGTGTCATAGGTGTCAGACCCGCAGTGACGTTCTCTATGACGTTCCTGTTTAGGACGGGCTTGCCCGTTATACGTACGTCGCCGCCCTTTATCGTCATCTCGGCGTTCCCCTCGAACTCGTCTATGAGTGTCCTGACCTCCTCGCCCGCGACGTCGTCGACGTAGAAGGCTATCCTCATCTGTGTCGGCTTGTCGTCGGGGTCTTCTATTCCGAGTGTCTCCATCTTCGTGAGACGGCTCAGGGACGAGTCGAGACGGTACTGACTCTCAGGAAGCCTGCCGCCGTTTAGCATCTTGACCTTCGTGACGGGACTAAGAGCCGAGTTGACGTTGGGGTTCTCTAACATAAGACGCTGGTACTCCGAGATCTCACGGAACTTCTCGAGGGTATAGACGTCGTCTCCCTCGATGACTGCGTACATGACCTTCGGACTCTCGACGTTGTTTTCGAGGAAGGTGAGGTCGTTCTTGGCGTCGAGGTTCTGAGGCCAGAAGTCCATCATCTCCTGTTTGGGCTCGACCTGTGGGTACGCCCACGCCCCGCCTAAGACGAGTACTAAGACGACTGCGAGTGTGAGCTTCGGCTTGTGACAGATCACATCGCCCGTGAACCTCTCGAAGAACGACTCGACAGGATCTACCTCGTCTCCGTCTCCGTCTCCGTCGCTTTCGCCTCTGTCGGCTGCGGCGACGGATCTCTGAGGCGTGTCGGTCGTGTCACGGCTGTCGAACTTGACGAGGAGGGCGGGTAGGAGTGTCACAGAGAGTAACATGCTCGCCAGGACGCTCGACGCACTCGTCACGCCGAACTGTCTCACGGGAGGCACGCTCGATATGAAGAGCGACCCGAGACCTATCACAGTGGTTCCCATAGCGAGAAGTATCGCCCTTCCGGTTGTCCTCGACGACATCCCGGCGGCGTCGACCGGACTTCTGCCGTTTTCCCTCTCCTCGGTGTATCTCGTCTGTATCTGGAGACCGTAGTCGATTCCGAGACCGAGGGCTATCGGCATAACACCGAGCATTATGGCGTTGAAGTCGTACCCGAGGACTCCCATGACTCCCATCATAGTCATAAGGGCTGCCATAGTCATACCTAGAGGCAGAGCGACGTGCCAGCCCTTCTCTATCTTGTTTCTCATTATGAGATAGACGACGAGGAATATCATACCGAAGGCTCCCGCGAACAGCATTATCATCTCGGGAAGCATCAGACCGAATGCAGCGTTCTCGAAGACTGGCTGCCCCGTGACTGTGACGGTCATTCCAGGAGGTTTCTCGACGAACTGTGTCTCCGACTTAAACTCGGAGTAGATTATGTCGGAGCCACGTCTAGGCATGAAGTTGCCCGTCCTGAGAGTGTCGACGTTGCCGTAGGGAGCTAGGAGTACGGTCATGTCGTTCCTGGGCACGAGGTTGTCGACGACATCCGCGGAGCCCGAACCGTAGTTCCTGACACGGTCTATCGACTGTCTGACCCCGTACTCGGTCTGAGGCATCTCGCCGTTGTTCCCCATACGGACTATGTCGGCGAGACTTGTGACCCCCTTGACGTTGTCGACTGACGAGTACCTCTTGTCAAGCCTGTCTATCGCTCGTATCGTCTCGGGGTCATAGAGGTCGTCCGACTCGACGACAACGAAGACGTTGTTACCCTCGTCGAACTCCTCCTTGAGATGTGACCAGTCGTTCCATGTCTGTGAGTCTTCCTCTATGTAGAGGCTCATCCCCATCTGCATCTGTATCGACGACGCCGCAGACGCCGCCGAGAGGACGAGGACTACTGCGACTATCCCGAAGATTATACGTTGGTTCTCGGCGGAGAAACGCGCCGTGTCTTCGAGAGTGTCCTTTACTTTTTCCTCTAAGCTCATTGTATATTTTTGAATATCGAGGGCTCCGTCTCTCTCTATGTATCTACAGCCCTATGAGACCGAGTAAGTTACTCAGTAGTCCGCCGCCTCCCGCGGTAACTCTTATAGGACCCTTCTCGACATTGGTCACGACCTTGTCGCCGAAAGCGTTGTCGTACTTGATAGCCATGTCGACCGAGTACTCCTTCGGTGTAGCCGAACCCGCGACGCTGACTTTGTAGGTCACAGTCTTCGTCTCGCCGGGCTTGAGAGTTCCTATGTAGGCGGTGTCGTCGTCTGTCGAGAACGGCGTGTCGACGTTCATCCTCGCAACGGCGTCTCTGTAGACTCCCTCACCCGTGTTCTTTATCTTGACCTCAACGGTATCAGTCGCCCCAGAGCTTATCTCAGGCGTGTTGAGAACGTCGAAGGTCATCTCAGGACCAACGTTTACTGAGACAGTGTTGACGTCGGAGGTCGTCTTCTCGTCGAAGTAGTCGTAGTACTCAACCTCGAAGTCGAGCGAGTAGTTTTGGGGAACCGCCCTGTCGACTACCTCCGCCTTGAAGCTCGCGTTTGCGGTCTCTCCGGCGTCGAGGTCTCCGAGGCTCGCAGTAGTCGAAACAGGGACGAAGGGCTGAGTTGGATGCATCACAAGTTTGGCGTTATCGACCGAGGTGTCAGCCTCATTGGTGACCTCGACGTTGACCTGTCCCATTGAGTTGACGTAGAGCGCGGTCGAGTCGGCGGACATGTCGAACTTGATCTCGTCGTCGACCTCGACTGTGCCGGTCTTGACGTCCGACTGTCGCGCGACACCGTTCTCGTCCTCGTACGAGACGCGGAAGTTGACGGGGTATCTACCCTCGACTGCCTTAGAGCCGACTTTGACACGGAAGTTGAATGTCTTCTCCTGTCCCGGCTCTAAGCTGCCGACCGACTTCGCGTTGTCCTTCGAGGTTATGGGACTGCTGTCGACTATCTGGAGCGTGGCGTCGTGTGCCGTCTCGTGTCCCTCGTTACGTATCGTCGCAGTTATCTTGCCGTCACTGTCGACCCTGAGTGACTCCGACTCGACGTCTACAACATCGAGGTCGAATGTCGGGTCGACACGGACTGTGACGTGTTCGGTCTCAGTCTTCTCGTCTCTTATGATCTGGTAAGACGAGTCACGCGCTACCGAGTCGACGCTCATGTAAGTGACGTACTCGTAGTCGAGTTTGACAGGGAGCCTGTAAGTACCCGGCGTGGCGTTCTCGTCGACCTCCATCTCGAATCCGACGGACGAACTCCTCGAAGGCGTCACAGTCCCCACAGACTGTGTGTCGGACTTTATGTCGATGGGAGCGTCACCGCTTTTGACGTCGACCCTCGTGGTTATCGCCGCTCCAGGCGTCGACGTATACCGGTTGCCTATGATCTGTGATAGCTCCTGTATTCCGTTAGGAGTCTCGGCTATCGTACTACCCCTGTTCTGTACGTCGATCCTGAGACGGGTCGTCTCTCCCGGATCTACGACGTTTGACTCACTTCCTATGCTCGTCATCAGGTCGGGCTCGTCGTAACGCACGCTCTCCTGGGCTCCTAATGCGGGAGCGGAGACGAGAACAACCGCCGAAACTACCACTGCTAGAACTACTGCGCCGTGTCTCAGAGCTGAGTTCATCTTGGATTTCATAGCTTGGTGAAGATTGTACAATTCTTTGTCTGAAATAGCTCTCCCAGGTATATATACTATGCGTGTTCTTCAATTCTTCTGAGAAACCGCGGCTCTACTCGATCAGGTCGACGTATCTGAAGACCGTGGTGTTGGTGAACTCGACAGTCTTACGTGTCTCTATGAGGTCGTTCACGAAACGGTCTTTGTCGAGGGCGTCGTGGTAGATGATCCGCGAGACATCTATGTAGTCGAGGCTCTCGAAGTCGCCGCCGTACTCGAATGTTCCGCGTTTCTGGAAGAGGAAGCCCTCCAGCTTCGTCCTGAGCTCTGTCGTCTGTCTCTCGTCGAGTCCCGCAACCGTCTCCTGCTGTTCCTCGTCGAGCACGAGACGTGAGACTATGTCTATCTTGTCGGATCCCTCGTTTGTCTTAAGGACGTGGAGGTTGAACTCACCCATCCTGACCGAGAAGTTGAAGACGCTGTGTTCGTCGTCGACCTCGTCGTGTTCTATGGCTTCCTCTGTGAGCCATCTCTCTACTGTGTCTCTGACCTCGGCGTCTGACGAGTCTGAGTCTATCGTGGACATAGAATGAGATCATCTATCAGACGTAAAAGCCCTGCTATATAACAGACAGAGAGGAGACGGTTCACAGAGGCTTTATCATGTCACCGTTCGTGGGATAACACATTCCGTCCATAAGGAGATGTTCGAGGGTCTCGTCGGCAACCTCCTCGTCTATTCCCGACTCGACCGCGCGTGAGATTATGGTGGATCTCTCGACACCCTCGTCGCCGTTTTCGTCCTCTATTATCCCCATGACGACAGACTCGGGACTGTCCGAAGCCTCAGTGTCTTCTTCCTCGGAGTCTTCGCGGGTGGGCTCCTCGGCGTCGGCGTCGGCGTCGGCATTTTCCTCCGTGGCTTCGTCCTCGAAGTCAGCATCAGCGTCCTCTCCCGACCCTATCTCGGTGCCGCTCTGGAACTCCGATCCGAACTCCTCCTCGACTGCCTCCCTCTCGCCCTCGTCCCAGTCCCAGTCGGGCTCGTCTTCGAGGTCGGCGTCGGTCTCAGAGACTGTTATCCCGTCCTCGTCTTCTGTCTCTGTCTCTGTCTCGATGCCCATAGCCTCAGACTCTGTCTCAGTCTCAGTCTTATCCGAGTCGGATGCCGTAGACTCAGGCTGGGTTGGGGTCTCGGTGCTGAGATCTGCCTGTGTCTCGCCTGTCGTCCCTGTCCCTGTCGGTACTTCTCCGTCCTCTGAGACGGCTTCCTCTGTGTCATCCTTCGTTTCTTCGACGGTCTCGGTGTCCGCAATCTCTTCGAGGACACCGAGACATTCCCGTCTGAGAGAGTCGAGGTACTCGGTGTCAGTTCCGTACTCGTCTATCGCCGTCTTGATGTCGGGGTCGTCGTCCTCGCCTTCTATCACCGAGTAGGCTTCTTCTATCCTGCTGAGAGTCCTCTCGGCGGTATTGACTACCCATCTGTCACGTGTCTCCGAGTCAACCTCATTGACCTCCTCTGGACGTATGCTAGTGTAGACCTCCTCGGAGTCCTCGGGCTCGTAAGTCCTCGCCTTTCCGACGACTGCGACGAAGGTGGGAACGTCCGTCTCGGAGAAGAAGTTCATAGCGTCGGGCTGGTACTGTCCCGCGTAGACGACGAATGCCCCCGTTGGGTCGGCTATCCTCGCCCTGTAGAGGTCGGTGTCGAGTCTCTCGACCTCTGTGACGACCCCTACGACGAAGATCCTGTTGACCCTCGCTCCCGTGGGTGTGAGGACGTAGTTGGGAGCGCGGTCACCCTCTCCCTGTTTGAACGAGTAGGTCGAGTCGTCGTACTCCGTGGCGAAGAGACGCCAAGCGACCTCCCTGTTGAAGCCGCCTGACGTCTCGGTGCGGTTCTGTGTCTCTGTTTCACTCATACTTTTGTATTACCTCTCTTGCCATAGACTCGGGGGAGAGATCGACCTCCCACAGATCCTTGGCTTCCATGTTCGCCCCGTACTCTCCGACACTGACGTTACCGCGTGCCTCCCACTCTCTCCCCACCATCTCGTCGGCTATGGCGTCTTCTACTACCGACTGATCCATAGCCTCCCTCGCTTCCTCCTCGGCGTCTTCGAGACTGCCTCCGTAGACCTTCTCTGTCAGATCACGTCCGAGTACGAGAGTGAGTGCCCCGGTTCCGTCGTCGAGTACCGCCTTAGTACGCATGTCGGAGACACCGTCGACTTCTCCGTGTGATCTGCACTGTCCCTTCTGTATCACTCTGCCACAGTCGGGACATCTCTTTATTATACCCGAGCCGTCCTTGACCGAGATTACGGTTCCCGTGACTGCGACGTCGAAGGCTCCGCCGTCCTCGACAGCCTCTCTCACGGTGACCTTCGGAGCCTCGTCTTCGACCTCGATCTCTTTTTCGAGTTCCCCGACTTGGGTGTACTCCCCCATATTTATCTGGGGCACGCCGCGGTACTCGTTGACGTAGGAGTTCGTGATACGCAGTGTATCCCCTTCCTCGAAGTCACGGTTCTCCCAGTCAGTGAAAGGAAGCCTCCCCGAAGAGTCAGCGAGTACGCCCGACTTTATACGTGTCTCACCCTCGCGTCCGTCTATACTCCTCTCCTCCAACTCGACGACGGCTGCTTCGAGATCGACTGCGCGGTCGCCCTCGGTCAGGTCTCGTATCTCACGGACTCCGTGAACCTCGTACTCAGTGTCGACGTCATCGGAGTCCTCGACACGTGTCTCGCTGCCGAGGTTGATCTGTCTCTCGCCGTTCCACTCTCGGACTCCCGCGCCTTCTATACGTACGGAGTCTCCGGCTGAGAGACCGAACTCCTCCCACGCCGTGAACTTGATAGCGTCGGTCTCGTCGGCTATCTCGCCCTCGTATATGGTGTTTGAGTCTCCGCCCGAGCGTATGCTACGTCTTCCGACGCTCAGAATCTTTCCTTCGACTGTGACTCCCGAGTCTTCTGTCGTGAGACCGTCTATTCTCACGGGCTCGGAAGTCGTGTCTTCGTCTGTCGAGTCAGACGGCGAGTCAGAGGAGTATCTGCGTCTGAGAGTCCTCTTGGCTTCGTCTATCGGAACGCTGTACTCGATGAGGTTTCTGAGTCTCTCCTCGACCTCGTCGGCGTCGGCATCGAGACTCTCGGCGAGTTCGCGCGCGTGTCTCGAAACGTCCGTCCCATTCATCAAGTTGAAATGGTGTTTGTGGGTTAAAAGCCTTGTTCAGACCAGACCGAGACGTCCTAGTCCGAAGCCATCAGAGACACAACTCGGTGAGTTCACCGTTAGATTTATTACTAGTCAGTCTCGGAATACGGAAGGTATGGGGGGAGTGATTATAGGTAAGATCAGGCAGAGCTACGGTCTAAAATTACTAGTGTCATTCTTTCTGGTACTCGGACTGATAGGCGGCATAGGCGGATATATGTATCTCGACTCGAAGGCGACACTGACTCAGGACGCTAACCAGAAGATCGAGACGACTGCGGAGCTACATTCGAGTCAGATGGAGAGCTGGATAACGTCGTCGCGGCAGCAGGCTCGTATGATCTCGGAGTCGGAGCACGTATCGACGGGGGACAGACAGGAAGTTAAGACATACATCGACGGTCTAGTTGAGGACGACGAGACTGTTCAGGGGACTAGAGCAATACATTACATAGATACAGAGACTACTGAGATACTCACGAGCAGCCTCGACGGGAGGATAGGGGGTAATCCGCGACAGGAGGGTGCACCCTGGGCTCAGGAAGACCTGACACAGCTTGAGACTGATGAAGTCAAGATATCGGCGTTCAAGCCGGAAGTGGCTAATGCCACAGTAATGACGTTCGTAACCCCTGTGCCCGGCGGAGAGAACCGTGGTATAGTTCTAGTCACGAGTATAAGTGAGGTAGCTAAGGGTCTCGAACAGCCCGTGGATTCGAGTGGTACAAAGATAGTCTCCTCAGAGGGGCGGGTCATGCTCAGTCAGAAAAATCCCAACTCTGTCGGGACTCAGAACACCGAGGGAAAGGGTGTAGACTCTGACGCCGTGGCAAGTGCACTTGACGGTAACACGGGTGTAATCCAGGCTGACAGTGGTACAGTAGTTATGGGATATTCACCCATCGAATCTCTCAACTGGGCAGTGGTTACACACGCTCCGTCGTCGAGCCTTCTCTCGGTACAGCAGAGTGTCTCTATGGGAATACTCGGAATACTCGTCACCGCTATCGTCGGCATGGGTCTCATAGGAGTCACCATAGGACGTAACACACTCAGATCCGTCAAGACGCTCTCCTCGAAAGCCGAGGAGATAGAGGACGGAAATCTCGACACGAGCCTGAACTCCGACAGAGACGACGAGATAGGCGGGCTTTTCTCGTCGTTCGACAGTATGAGGTCGTCACTCAGGAAGAAGATCAACGAAGCCGAGGAGGCGAAGAAGGAAGCCGAAAGACAGAGAAAGGAGTCGGAGGAGGCGAAGCGTGAAGCCGAGGAGATGAGACACCATCTCGAAGACAAAGCCCAGGAGTACGAAAACGTCATGTCAAAGGTAGCCGACGGCAACCTCACCCTCAGAATGGACTCCGACAGCCGGAACGACGCCATGAACTCAATCGC